>JALGUK010000372.1 GCA_029820875.1 Candidatus Zipacnadia bacterium | reverse complement strand
TCACCCCGTTGAGAAACTCGTTGTGCAATTCCCTGGCGCCCTCGTATTCATTAACACCGGATTCCTTTGAAGAACCTGGTACAAGCCCGACTGATTAGAAAAGGTTCAGTATCGCACCGATAGCTGCCTCAGACAAGCTTTTCCCGTACACGACTACATTTCCCTCCCCGATGGTCCCGCCTCTTGATGGGTTCCGTGCGGTGTTCCTCCTGTTTTAGAGTCTTTGTTATCAACATCCGCAGGACTAAACCGGACTTTATCCACTTACTGATACAACGTCTCCTAACTGCAAAGGTAGACAATCCTCGACTCGTATGATAGACTGCAAGATGGGTTTTATTACACTGAGGAGGTGCTCACATGGCTGGCAGAGGCAGCGGAAGGCATCAACGGATTGTCCAAGCGAAAGAGCACTACGAAAAGGCTTTGCACCTCCGGGCGGGCATGATTACGTCCCGCAATGCCCGCAAGGTCTTTCAGGAGGCAAGAGCAGCCGTGAAGCTTAACCCAAATCTCGGTGAGGCATATCTGCTTGCCGGCGAAGCTCTCAATGTGATGGCGAAGTATCACCTGGGGCTTCCCACGCTCACCCGCTACAAGGCGCGGGGATACCTCCGGAAAGCCATCCGACTGCTGCCGAGCTCTACAACACTTAAGGACGAGGCCCGGTTGGCAATAGGCGCGAATATGGTCACAGTTGGCAAGGTCAAGGGTGCAATCAAAGTGCTTGAGAGAGCGGCAAGGAGCCAGAGCCAAGAAATCCGTATGTGGGCGCTGACCCACCTCGGCGAAGCACATTACAGGCGGGGAAATCTTGAGGCCGCCATCGCCGCGTGGAATCAGGCGAGGGAGAAGACTCCGGATGCTTTGCACCAAGATGAGGACCTGCCTGCTCTCCACTTGCGGATGGCGTACCGCAAAATCATGGAGCGCGCAATACGGAAGAGGAACTACAGGAGAGCGGTCGAGTACGGCGAACGTATTCTTCAACTCGGCCCTGTCTTTTACGAGCGCGTTGACCTCAACAATCTCCACGATGTTTACGCAGCGCTTGGCGAAACCAAGAAGGCCTCCGAGGTGCTGAACCTGTCGGTGGAGTCGCTCGAGTCGCCGACTATATACCAGGGTGAATAAACAACCATCACCCCTGGCCGCCTGACGCCAAGAGACTACCTCGGCCGCAGCCAGGAGCATTTTAAGCGGACGAAATTACGCATCCTCCGACCGTGAGTGTAGACCGGCGCCCATCGCTTATGAGCTTCAGAGACCACGGGCCTGAGCTTCCGCCGAAGGCGGAGTTTGCTCCGGCAACGTTCCGGTAACCGCCAGCAGTATCGGCGCGCTTGGAGTACCGTTTGAAACGATGTCCAGCGTGCTGATGGTCTTGCTCGGATATGGATTTGCCCACTCAAACGCAAACAGCGTGCAGTTCCGCTTGCCGTTTTGCCACGCGAGGTCGGCACCGTACATCGGCGCGGGTTTCGCAGCGTGCCACGGGCGGACGTTCTCTCCATCTACTATAGGTACACGTACCTCGCCGCCGTCTTCGTAATGGATGACATATTCACCGAGCTTGCCCCAGATGGTCCGCTTGTCATACTCCGCCGAACAGGTCTGCAGCAGAATCAGGCTCCCCGCGCGGCGTCCTATCTGAATCCCCTCCACTTTGAGCGGCTTGCCTGCAAGTTCCGGGGCATCGCCGCCGAGGCAAACCGCACTTTTGCCGCCGTTGTCGCTCGGGTCAACGATTTTAAAGACAGTCCCGGCCAGCCGGTGCCTGCCGACGGGCAGTTCATGCAGGTCTTGCCCGCTTTCGGTGCTCGGCCACCGGCTCGGTCCCTCCGATGAGAGCCCCGCGTTGCAGTAACGCCCTATGTCAACGATGAAGCCGGAACCGTTTGCCGGCTTTGGCCGCTCTCTGAGCCGGCGGGCGACCCACGCCGTCAGTTGCTCAGGCGGCTGCATCTGGTCCGCTGCCTGCGGGTTCCAGGCATAGTTAGCCACCCATGCCCATGGCAGCGCGTGCTCGATGTGCTCTCGGAAGCTGTTGTTGCCGGTGCGCGGCAGTCCCCCTGACCACGACACCACGCCCATCGCCCCAATGCGATTCGCGTAACGGGCATAGTTGCGGCAGTTCGCGAAAGTATATGCCGGTGCGGCGATGACGTCAAAGCCGAGGTCCATCAGCAGGCGGCTGCTGGGGAATTCGAAGCGCGGGCCTGCGCCGGCGATGTTATAGTGCCAGTCATGGATGATTACGTCCTTGGGGATGATGTCACGGGCTTTGTAGAAATCAAAGAGCTTGCCGTGGCAGTAATTTGACCCGGGAAGCTCGTCGGGATTCAGAAGCAGGTCGCCCCAGATGGCGATTCGAAGCCCGCGGGGCGTGTAGCGGTCGTAGTAGCGCCGCAGGTCCTCGGCGAACAGCTCCGGCACGGTCTTGCCCGTCGCCTTCGCCACCTCGTCATGTCCCAGGTGGAGGATATCCGGCTTGAGCGCGTCCAGGACCTGGTCAATGACATCGAAGTATATCTCGTAAACGCGCGGCTTCTGAGGGTTATAGACCGACGGTATCTCCACGCTCGGGTCAGCGGCAAGGTCCCTGCGTTGCCTCCCGCCCCAGAAGAAGGTCCACTTCTGGTGCCCCAGTGTCTGCACGACGGGAACTATCTGAACGTGCCTGGCGCGGGCGTGCAACGCAAGCTCCCGCCACTGCCGGGCGCTCAGCCCTTGGGAGATGTACGGCTGCGTTTCGATGTCCCTTGGGAGATGTACGGCTGCGTTTCGATGTCGAACAAACCCATCATGTAGACCATCAGCGTGTTCATCTTAAGGTGGGAGGCCAACTCGATAGCACGCCGGATGAAACCGTAGTCCGGCCCACCCAATTGCCGCCCGCCGAGGGCGTGCATGTGGAAGCCGCGGATGCCCATCGCCGGCCAGTCGCGGATTGCCACGCATGGAATCACAAGATTGTCATGTTCATCCCGCGAGATGAGCTGAAGCAGCGTCTGGAATCCCCAAAAGGCACCCAGCGATGTAGGCGCATCGAGCCACACGCGCGTGGGGGTGACGACGAGGCGATAGCCCTCCTTCTGTGCGCTGTCGGGCAGGGGCTGCAATGACGCGGGCGGTGACCGGTCATCATAATATCGGCGGCCGGCCGCGACGGTGATGGTGCTTGAGCTGGTGCGCAGCGTACCGACGGCCGCATTGCGGCACCCTGAAAGCCGCATGAGTCCAGCAGAGAGCTGGCCCAGGAGGATTTGCCTGTCCCCGCGGCTGACCCCGCGGAAACTCACCGTCGTAGCGGGCGGGAGCATCAGTACGCCCTCGAGTCTGTCCACCTCCCTCGGCCATGGTATCAACTCGAGCTGCGCCGGTGTGGGAGCCGGCTCTATATGGACACGCCCGACATCAACGGTCTCATTCGTGGCGGTTGCCAGGCAAACGATTACGGCCATGAGGGCTATAGACATTCGCAGCTCACCTCTGAATTCTGGAGGTCAATGGCATCCAGAGACAGAATAACCGAGCAGGGCATACCGGTCAATACGGAGGAGGGTTTATATGCTCCCTGCGTGGGAGACTCAGCACAAAGTCGGGCGAACAACAGCCACAGTCAGTTGCTTCATCGTCAGCGCGATGGCGAACAACGTTTACGTTGTCGCCGAGGATGCAGCTCACCATGCGGCGCTTATTGATCCCGGCATGGAAGACGGGCCTGCAATACTGCAGTTCATCCGTGACCGCGGTCTCACTCTCGATGTGGTGCTGAACACCCACGCCCACCTCGATCACGCCTTCAATAACGCTTTTTTCGCCGCACAGACCGGCGCCGAGCTTGCAATACCGGAGCAGGACCTGCCGCTGCTTGAGGACCTCCAGACACAGGCGGAGATGTTCGACCTCCCCGCTCCAGACAACGCCAAGCCGAACCGCCTCCTGCGCGACGGCGACATCGTGCAGGTCAGCGGCCTTGCTCTACATGTGATGCACACCCCCGGCCACACACCCGGGATGAGCTGCTTTCTGATGGATGGGGTCGCATTCGTCGGCGACCTCGTCTTCGCCGGGAGTATAGGGCGGACGGACCTGCCCGGCGGGTCGCACGTGCTCATGATGCGGTCGCTGCGAGAGAGGCTCCTTACCCTTCCGGACGAGACCGTGCTGTACACGGGCCATGGTCCGGCGACCACTGTCGCCGCGGAGAGAAGGACAAATCCCTTCCTGATAGACCTCGAGTAACGTATCACGGCTGCTTTTGCCTGCTAAGGGAGGTTCCACCATGCACCTGGGAATCCTCATCAGCCTCACCGGTCTCAAGGAGAAGGACTTCGTCGAGGGTGCGCGCAAGGCGAAAGAAATGGGCTACACGCACGTAGAGCTTGGCGCCGTGGACATGGGCCAGGGGACACCTTGCGCCGACGTCGGTCAATATACGCCGAGCCAAGCCGCTGAGCTGGCCGCGAATATCCGCGCTCTGGGCCTGGAAGTCTCCGCCCTGCAATGCCATGTGGATTTATGCACGTCAAATGAACAGCAGCGGCGGCGACTAGTCCGGCACGTAGTCCATGTGACCGACCTCGCGAAGGCCATGGAGTGCGGTTTCGTCCACACCGTCAGCGGCCCGCTGCCTGAGGGCCAGTCCGCCGACGAGGCCTTCGGACAGCTCGCGGCGACCTATGGCGAGATTCTGGAGAGCACGGCACACAGCGTTCGCATCGGCATTCCTCGTCGGCAACCTCGACACAACGCGCCGCCTTTTCAGCCTTCTGGGGCGCGAGGACCTGTATATCAACTTCGACCCAAGCCACTTCCCGTACCATCGCGAGGACCCGGTGCCTTTCATCCAAGAGTTCGGGGGGAAGATTCTCCACGCCCACGTCAAAGACGCCGCGGTTACGCCGCTGGATGAGGCCGAGGTCGCCGACGGCAAGGCGTGGGATATGGGCGGCGGGGAGATGTTCAAGTTTGCGGCCCCAGGCACAGGCGTCTTGGACTGGCCGGCGATTATTGATGCACTGCGCAGGGTCGGCTTTGACGGCGTCCTTTCGCTGGAACTGGGGCATGGCATTCCGGACGAGGAGGCCGTAGCAAGGGAGAATGTGGGGTTCTGTCGCGGGCTACTCGAGTGACAGGCGCGATGAGCCGGGTGTCTCACAAATGATGTCATTCTGAATGGAGCGCAGCGGAGTGAAGAATCTGTGTGGTGGCGGCAGTTCCATCTAAGCCCA
>JALGUK010000371.1 GCA_029820875.1 Candidatus Zipacnadia bacterium | reverse complement strand
GTATTCGTCAAGCGCGAACGACAGACCCGTTACCACCAACCCCGCCACGGCCACCGGCTGCAGCAGCCGATAGAGGCTTATCCCGCCCAGTCGCAGGATGGGCACCTCGTTATCACGGAGCATTCTGTTAAATGTCAGTGCCGCCGCCAGCATCATCGAGACCGGAAACGCCATCACAGCGGCCGGAGGCACCTGCAACAGTACAAACCGCAACACCATTACGGCCGGCACATGAAACTTAAGAATCATGCCAATAGCGGTGTAGAGCATGTGAGCACCACAAACCCGAGCAGGGCCACCATGAAAGGGCCGAACATCTCGCGGTACAAATAGCGGTCAAAAGTCTTCATGGAATCCGAAGCTGCTGCAGGATGAGGTGAATTACTTGGAGATTATAACGCATTCGGGAATTCAAAGGAAGCGTCGCGGGCGAATTGGAGCCGCCGGAGGACCGGTTGAGTTTGTGACGCCGTGGTGGTATAATCGTGCAGGGACACAGCAAGTGGCTTGGCCTGGAGGGATAGCGGATGAACCCCGAAAACACACCGGTCCGATTGCTGGCATTTATTGTTGCCGTGGTGGTCGTAGTCGTGGCGCTTGTACTAGCCTGGAATCTCGGCACTAAGACCGATGGCGCTCTGCCGAGGACGCCCGCGATAGAGCCTAAGCTCGCCGCTCAGCCCAGCCAACTGGAGAAATACGAGCCACAGCCCGCTTTACGACCGCCGACCCAACCGCTGGCCGCGACACAGCAACAGTCCTCACCGCCCCCTGCTGAGCCTCTTGCTAAGACCCAGCAGCCTGCGCCACAGGCACCGCCGTCCGAACCCCTTGCACAGGCCCAGAACCCCATGCAGGGCCAACCGCTGCAATCACAGCCCTATCAGCCGTTGACCGACCAGCTCTTTATCGAAATCGCCGCTGAGATAGCACTCGCACAAAGCGGCCAGCCGGCCTTGCCGCAGGATACGATGGGACTGGCGACAGCCGCCGCGAGGATTCTGGAGAAGTATCACGTGGACCCGATGGCCTACTACCAGAAGGCCATTGAGGTGTCTCAAGGGCCTCGCAGCGAGTGGTACAGCCAGCAAATCTGGGCGCGTGTCGCCCAACTGCGCAGGCAACGGCCCGCCCCCCAGCCTCCGGCAGCCGCCCCATTGCCGGCTCAGAGGCCCCCCCAGACTAAGAAAGGCCGTTAGCAGTTTCGGCCTTTTCTCATCGGCAGATGCCTCTGACAAAAATAAGCGCAACCGAATGCATAGAACGAAAAGAGGGGACCACGCATAACTTCCTGCTGGTCCCCTCGAATTGGCTTCCCTAACGTAGGGTTACATGCCCGGCGGCCCGGCCCCCGGAGGCATAGCCCCAGGTGGAGCAGCACCTGGTATCCCCATCATATCTCCCGGAGGCATAGCCCCAGGTGGACCACCCCCGCCCGGCATCGGCGGCCCGGCCCCAGGCAATCCGCCCATCGGCCCGCCGACGGCTGCAACGCCTGGAGCGGCTGTGCCGGTCGCCATCTTGGCCTCAATCTTGTCGAGGTCAGCCAGCCGACCCATCGGGAGCGAGAAATTGAACTGGTACAGCCACCCTCTGGTATAGTCAACCTTCTTGTTGCCGCCGTTCCACCTGCGGTCCGGGTGCTTGCGCATCTGCATCACGTCAGGCCGAACAATCTCGGGCTGGACAGCGAGCTGGCAGATGAAGTCCGGCCCATGTCCGGCGCTGGTGGTCAACTTCTGAATAGTGTTGCCGGCGGCATCCAGTATCTTTACTTCAATCCGGTCCTGATTCCACAGCGACTGCCAGCGACTGACGGCCTCAGGGCACAGGAAAACGGTGACAGGTTTCATATAGCCGTTCCGGTAGGTCGCCAGATTCAGCGGCTGGCGGCCCTGGCCGGGGGCAGAGTACTTTTTGAGAATTTCCACCGCTCGATTCGCCCACTTGGGATTCGCGCGGCAGATAACGGACACTTGGACCGAGGCGGTATCCGGCGACGAAACGCTGGCAGTGGCCGAAGGGTAGGTGTACTCGAATGAAAAGGCGTTCTTGGCGACCACCTCATATGCCCGCTGGACCGCTTCCAGCTCCTTGCGCTCCCGGTCCACCTTTGCTGAGGCACTCTGATACAAGGACGCACCCGGCTGGACGCGCCTCCCCACCGCCAGGGCCGCCCTTGCGGGATAAATGCGGAAAAGCTGGTGCCACTCCGCCGAGGTCCGCTTCTGTTTCTTGTAGTATTCGGGCAGGACAGGGTTCGGCGGGGAGCCTGATTCATCCAGATACTGCTGATATGTAATCGTTTTCTCGGGAGGACCGGCCGGTGCGGCAGCAGCGACACCTGCGCCGGGCATCGCGCCCCCCATTCCCGGCATTGCGCCTGGCATTCCCATCCCTGGCCCCACTCCAGGCACCTCAGCCCCTGGAGGCATGGCTGGAGGAGCGCCGCCAGGCGGCATAGGTGGCATAGGCGGTCCACCTGCAGGAGCACCGACGGGCATCCCCATCCCCGGCTCAATTCCAGGCACCTCAGAGCCTGGAGGGGCACCGCCCGGCATCGGGCCGGGTCCGGCAACTGAGGGGATTGGTCCCAAACATAGAAATACTAGTAGAAGTGCAGCTACAAACCCCAACGCCACGCGAGTCCGATTCGCCAAAGGAATCACCTCGGTGACCGGCTTTAGGCACAAAACAACCCTCCCGGGACCGACTCAGCAGACCAGCCGACGAGTGTCAAGGCTTTTTGCAGCATAGGTACCGTAAAAGCTCCGGTGAAGTAGTTGACGCAGTCTTTGCCCAAATCTAAGGAGTGAGATATATTGCGACCTTATTTATCGAGTCCGGCCCAAGGTGATACCCACCACATGTACTGAGCCATCCGCGAAAGGCGCGAATATGCCTAACAGCGTGTACGGATGGGTTATTGTGGCCCGAAAAAGATAGAAAAAGTTGTTTACCCGCATTTTCGGCGCATTTGCCCCCAAGTTCGCGCGCAAAGCGTTCACGCTTTGAGGAAATTGAAAAGCAATAGAAGCCTAAACTCCTCTATGGGGGGAACGTGGGTATCCGAGTCGAATGAGACTGTTGCAAAACCCCTTGACAAACTCTGGGGCGAGTAGAATAATAAGGAAAGCAATCAACTTGCCCCGGGGGGCTGCCTCCTTAAAGAAAGGAAGCACAGTTTGCCCCATCACCGGGCGTCAGAACGGACGGGATAGCAGTGCAGACCACAGACAACTGAATAGGCGCAAGTCGCCCACGCGCTGTAAACGGGTTGAGCTCAAACCTGCGACGCACCCTCTCCTTGAGGAGAGGTAACTTTCACAACAGTCTCGTCTGGCAGCATATCGAGGCCATGCTGGGAGGGGGACAGTATGAGTGGCCACGCTCATAGTTATCAGGAAAAGGAAACAAGAAGAGCGGCGATCCGGACGTGGATCGGCATTGCTATCTGTGTGGCAGTCCTGCTTGCCTGTGTTCCGGTTGGCCTGTATGTTATGGAGTATACCGACAAGCAAGCACAGGTGAAGGCGAACATCGAGATCGCGCAGCAATACGAAAGTCGTGGACTGCTGCATCAGGCATATGCGGAGTATAGGAGCGCTATGGCACTCGACCCTCATAATAGGGCAGCATTGGACGGCTGCTATAGAATACAGGCAAAATGGAATGCTCAAATCGCCATAGTACGGGCCGCTCAACAAGCAGCAGAGGAGGCAGCACGACGAGAAGAGGAGCAGAAACGGGTCAGTGCAGAAATTGCAGCGAGATTGGCAGCATCAAGTGCACACCCAGGATTGAAGCCGGCAGCAGGCAACATTTATACTGGTGTCCAGATTTATAGCCGCTCGGGTAGATACGTGGGTAAGGTCGTGGATATAGGTCACTATACTGATCCGTGGACGGGGGACAGGCGACGAAGCGTGATACTGGAGTCCCCCGATGGTAGCTGGCACATAAAGGACCGGGAGGCATTGGTATTCGAGTGGGGATACGTTAAACCTGAGCAGGTCGGCAAAACGCTTGAACGGCTCCATTGGTAGGCAATGCAGGACACCAAACTTAGCAATGTAGGAGAGCCGCTAGGGAGCGGCTTTCCTGTGTTGCCGAGTGTGCCCAAGTGCCAGACGTTTTCGGCAAAGCTAAAAAGGTCCACGATTGGTTTTCTCCGGAGTATTTTATCGCCGACAAGGCCTACGACGCGGAGAAGGTTCATCTGTTTCTCAAAGGGGAGCACAACTGCCATCCTATTATTCCCTTGAGGAACCTTACCCAGGATGAAACCGCGGTCCTCGACAAGCACGGATGCCCGGTGTACCAAGAAGGGACCTGGAAGTGGAAAGGCTCAGACTACAAACGCAAGCGGACCAAGTGGTTCTGTCCCGTTCGATGTGGAAAGCACCGAGAGTTCATTGGATTTGATGCTTGTTGCGGGCCGCAAGGGAAGATGATGTACCTGAATTGGAAGGATGACCCACGCAAGCACACGCTAATTCCGCGAAGGTCACGGAAGTTCAGGAAGCTCTATGACAAACGAACCAGCGTTGAGCGGGCCTTTAGTACTCTCAAGAACCAATATCTTTTGGATACGCTTCGAGTGCAAGGGATTGAAAAGGTCAGGCTCCACGTAAACCTTTCTATCTTCACGAGGCTTCTGATGGCCTTGGTTGATCTGGAGAAGGAACCTCCTCCCGACTAAGGGTTCCCCTTTCTGCCCCGTTCTTTTGCCCAGGCCCCACTATGCCTTGATGGTCGTTTTTGATGGCATCTAACCGCTTGAGCCCCCACCGTCCGCACTGAAACTGCCGTTGACGAGAGTGCTGTGCCGTGATACACTCAGCGGCTCTTGACACAGCTCTCCGGCGTTCTTATAATACCCAGAGGACACAACCGGTAACCTGACTTCAGTCGGGCTCAAGCGGAGGTGTAACCCCATTGAGTCCGATCTTTTTGTGTGGCCGAAAGTAAAAACATTGGGGGGGGAGCGATGCCGAACCTCGTTGTTGTAGGCGCTCAGTGGGGCGATGAAGGCAAGGGGAAAGTGACCGACGTATTGGCCGCAGAGGCCGATGTGGTCGTTCGTTATCAGGGGGGCAACAATGCAGGCCATCGGGTGGTGGTCGGCGGCGAAGAGTTCCGGATGCACCTTATCCCTTCGGGTATTCTCTATCCGGGGACTCTCTGCATCATGGGCGCCGGAACGGTCATTGACCCGTCGGTGCTTGCCCGGGAGACCGAAGCGCTGGTCGAGCGCGGTATTGACGCATCCGGACTGCGCATTTCCGGCAGCGCGCACGTGATTATGCCCTACCACCGCGCACTGGACGCAGCCCAGGAGGCGGCGCGCGGAGCGAAGAAAATCGGCACGACCTGCCGTGGAATAGGACCTTGCTACACTGACAAATTCGCCCGAAAGGGCCTCCGCATGTGGGATATTGCGGACGGGAAAACGCTCCCTGACAAAATCGCTGAGCGGGTGCGTGAGAATAACATACTCCTGACCAAAGTCTACGGCGCTGAGGCTCTCGACGCCCGTGAGGTCATCGAGGAAGTGATGGACGCAGCCACGCGTGTGCGGCGCTTCATCGCGGACACGCAGGAACTGCTGCACAAGGCGATGGACGCGGGTCAGTCCATCCTCTTCGAGGGCGCTCAGGGCACGTTCCTGGATATTGATCACGGCACCTACCCGTACGTTACCTCTTCACACCCCGTCGCCGGCGGAGCATGTCTGGGGACAGGTATTGGTCCCCGCGACATCCACGGCGTCATCGGAGTCACGAAAGCGTACGCCACCCGGGTCGGCAGCGGGCCATTCCCATCGGAACTATCCGGCGAGATGGGCGAGCGGCTGCGTGAGCGCGGCAACGAGTTCGGCACAACCACCGGCCGCCCGCGCAGGTGCGGCTGGCTTGACATCGTCGCGCTGCGGACCGCAATCCGCGTCAACTCCATGGACTGGCTTGCAATCACGAAACTGGATGTCCTCGACGGTCTGGACACGGTCAAGGTATGCATCGCCTACCGGCACGGCTCCGACCGCTACGAGCGAATGCCCGCCGACCTGAGCATCCTCGGCGAATGCGAGCCGGAATACGAGGAGATACCCGGCTGGTCTGAGAGCTGCGAGGGCGCTGAAAGCTTCGGCGCCTTGCCTGCAGGCGCCCAGGCTTACATCGAGCGGGTCTGCGAGCTTGCCGGAGCGGAGGCGGCCATCGTGTCAGTCGGCGAGGACCGGCTGCAAACCATCCGGCTCCTGGAGCCGTTCCAGGCCGCTGGTCGCAACAAAGACTAATATGGCATGTTCGGGTTCATGACTCTCCACCACGAGTCGCTATGGAGGCGGCTGATTGGACTCGTCAAGCTCGGATGTCGAGTTAAGATCGGCTGGGGGCGTCGTGTGGCGCAGCGGCGCAAGCGGGCTCGAAGTTCTTATTATCCACCGACAGAACCCGGCCGAGTGGCGCCTGCCGAAGGGTAAACTGGAGCCGGGGGAGACCCCGGAAGAGGCAGCGGTGAGGGAGGTACATGAGGAAACAGGTATCCAGGCGGATGTGGAAAAGCTCCTCGGCGGTCCTGTCGCGGGGCGAGTGCATCGGGAGAAGGGACTGGATGCCGTCGGCTTTACGCCATCGGAGGCGGCGCTGCACATGCTGACTTTCGACACTGAGCGCAACATCGTGCGTATGGCCCTTGACGTGCTCGGAGGCCGCTACAGGCATTGACAGACGCCTCCGGCACAATGCTGTAGCCCGTCTCGATGCGCCGCGTGGCGGACGTCCAACAGCATATCAGCCGTCGGAGAGCTTCCGGTGACCAGGAACGTCAAGGTCGTGCTCGGGACATCAATCCTTTTCGGCATGGCCTTCGGGGTTTACCAGTTCGTCCTCCCCTTCTACCTCAAGCAACATGGCATCACCTCGTTCGGGATGGGACTGATTTTTTCCATCTCCGCGGCGGCGATGTTCTTCGTGCGCATCTATGCCGGGCACCTCTCTGACCGCGTCGGACGCAAGATTATGTACTCGTTATCCATCGGATTGTGCGCAATCGCCCATTTCCTGACTCCGCTGGCCGCTCGACTGATGCCCCTTATTCTGCTCAAAAGCCTCCGCGAGATGGCAGTTTTCGCCCGTGAGACCATCCACCCCGTGCTTCTGTTTGAGGAGGATCGAGGCCGTTTCCTGGATTCGATAGGCAAGACACGGGGGATGGAATACTTCTTCCAGGGCGCCGGCACGCTGTTTGCAGGCGCGCTTATCGCTGCAGCGGGTTATGGCGGTGTACTGGCCATCGGCGGGGCTATCCTGACGATTGCGCTTCTGGGGTTTTCACTGCTTTTCCGCGAGAGGGGCTTCACGCCAAGCCCGCAGGAGCAGTGCCGCATTGGTCTGCACATGTGGTCGGACATGCCATCAAAGCTGAAACTTCTCGCCTTGTCGGCCTTCGTCTTCAGTGTAGGGCTGGCGTGCAGCCACTGTTTTGTGATGCCGCTTTTCTTCAGGGAGCGATTCGGTGTGTCGGAGCTGTCGGTCGCGTCAATCCTGACAGTGCACCGCGTCACTATCGCCGTGCCGCTGGTACTGGCAGGGTGGGTCATCCGCGGCCATCACAAGGCGGTTTACATCGGCTTTCTAAGCTACGAGGGCCTTGCGCTCATCGCCGGCGGGCTGATTCCGAGCTTCTGGCCCGCAACGCTGATATGGCTTACCCACGATCTGATTGGCGCGGGGCTGTGGGTGCCGGTGCAGCAGGTTTATATCCAGAAGTACGCTCGGGAAGAGCGCCGGGGCTCCGATGCAAGCATGTGCCTGGCAGTCGGTGCTCTTGGAGGAGTTTTTGGGCCCCTGATTGCAGCGTGGCTTTATCCACTGCATCTCGGGGCGCCGTTTGCCGTCGGGGGCTTGTTGATGCTCGTGTCAGCCTCTATGCTGATACGACTTTAGCGGGCCTGACCAGGGGAAATGGGGCAGCCCGTCTTGCGACGGGCTGCCTTTAGCGGGTAGTGGCAGGCGTGTAGTCGGCCGCCTCACCACGGTCTCTTCTCATCGGGTGTCAAATCACGGCGCTTCGCATCGCGCAAGAGCCGCTGATCGCGTGCTTCATCCGCACGCCTGAGCCGCTTGCGCCAGTCGTATGGCGCCTCCAGCCCCAGCTTCTCGCGAAGCTCAACGGCTCGGCGTTTGGCGAGGCTGTCGAGTGCATTGTGAGCTGAGCAAACCTCCCATGCAGCAAGTGCCCCCCGGAGATTGCCCATCTTCTCATAAACATACGCCTTGAAATGCAGACCAATCACGCTGTAGGGGCTGTATAAAAGCCAATGATTGAT
>JALGUK010000370.1 GCA_029820875.1 Candidatus Zipacnadia bacterium | reverse complement strand
CGGCCCCTTGCACGGCCGAGAAGATTGCCTCCGGATCAGAAGCATCCTCCTCCACATCCGCACGCACCTCGTCGTCGTCCTCCAGAAGTTTCACCGCCAGCCAGCGGGAGTTGTAGCGCCCGCGGAGCGCTTCTTCGCCCTGGATAAGGGAAATGAGGCCATGCACCTCACGCTCGATCTCTTCCCCGTAGGTGACAAGCGCGGGCCTCTGCGGAGTACCGGTGCCTGCTTCCAAGATGGCATTTTTGAGTTCATCCATCCCCTTGCCCTTGTGGCCGACGGTGCGCACGATGGTCACGCCCAGCAGCTTCGAAAGAAGTTCAGTATCTATGTCGAATCCCCGCGCCTCGGCCACGTCGCTCATGTTGAAGGCCAGCACCAGGGGTATGCCCAACTCCATGAACTGCACCGCCAGGTAAAGGTTGCGTTCAAGGTTCGAGGCATCGATGATGTCCACTACGAGGTCCGGCTCCTCGTCGATCACGAAGTTGCGGGCCACCAGCTCTTCGATGCTATACGCCGTAAGGCTGTAGGTGCCGGGGAGGTCCACCACGTGGAGTCTCTTCCCCCGATGCGTGAACCGGCCCTCCTTCTTCTCCACCGTGACGCCGGGATAGTTGCCCACGTGCTGGCGGGCCCCCGCCAGCGCGTTGAAGATGGTCGTCTTGCCGGAGTTCGGGTTGCCGGCAATTGCTACTGTGATGGCCTCCTGTTTGGCGACCTGTCCGTCCTTTCCCTCAGCCATGATGAGACGTCTCCTGCAAAAACTTTGAACGTTCCAACTCCATCGGCAAAAAAATTTCAGTCCATCATCTGCACCATCACGCGGTGCGCCATGCCGCGTCCGATGACCACGCGGCCGCCGCGCACTGCCACGATGACCGGGCCCCCGGGGCCACCCCTTACCAGGGAAACTACGGTTCCGGGAAGAATCCTCATGTAAGCCAGCCGCCGGGTTAGGCCCCGGTCACCGCGCACCTCCAGCACCCTCGCGCGGCGTCCCGGCTGAAGCATCATGAGCGGCATCACTGGATTTGTCCCTAATTGCATTGTGTTCATTCGGGTTCGACGGTGATCCCGGCGGCTTCCTCTTTCCGAAGAGAGAGGCTGTATCCCTTTATCTTCACCTCGATGGGATCGCCGAGGGGAGCGACCTTGACCACCTCCACGGGCGTTCCTTTGACCACGCCCATGTCCACAATTCGGCGGCGCACTGGCCCGCCACCTCCCACCTTCACGATCTTCCCTCTTCTACCTGCTTTCAGCTTGTCCAGAGTCATCTTGTTCACCTTCTCTTTCTCCTTACGGTGCTCCAACTTCTGCTGAAACCGTCCCAGCCAGTCCTTCATGGCCTCTTCGTCTTTCGGCGGGCTGCCATTGTGCTCCAGGAAGTAGCGGAACCTGTCCAGCCAATCATCGCCGGTCCTGGGACATTCCCTTACGAACCGGGCAAAAAGAGACAGGTGCTCCATAACCTCCCTGTCCAGCACGTGCTCCATGCGGCAGGCGTTTTCCTCGGCGAGCTTCTCGCCGACCAGGAGAATCTCGGAAAGAAAGCGGCTGATGGCCTCGTGGCGGCCGACGATCCGATCCGCCATCTCACGGCCTTCTTCGGTCAGCGTGGCCGCCTGGTAGGGCGCATAGTTGATGAACCCCTTCTCCGAGAGGCTGCGCAGCGCCGTGGTGACGGTAGAGATATGCACGGACACAGCCTCTGCGATGTCCTTGGCGTGTGCCGCGCCCTCTCGCGCCACCAGCCGCGCGATGGTCTCCAGGTAATCCTCCAGAGTCGGGGTGAGTGCGTGGCTTTCTGACATCATGGCTTCCACCTTCTTAGGAAAACTTGGACTACTCCAACATTTTATCCTCCGGGAATCCGCACGTCAAGAGAAAGCACCGGCAAAAACCTCCTGCCCCATCGAAGTGCCGAGAAAAAGGCCTTGCGACACGGAGTAGATCGCATACGATAAAGTAAGATAGAAACCCGGGCGACAGTTCGGCGGCTGATCACCGCCGGGCTGTGGAGCCAAGAATATTCGGGCCGTGCAGGAGCCTGCACCTTCTGCGCGGCCCTTTTTCTTTGGCGAATCGCCCCGAAAACAACGGCCCTTCAAAATGGCCCAGGACAGGAGCATAGCGATGGCCGATGAAGTCAAGGACGCCATAGAGAAGAATGCGAAGGGACCGCGCCGGGCGAAGGGCGACGTGGGCGAGGTGCAGCAGCACAGTCTGAAGGATCAGGTCGCCGCCGACCGCTACCTGGCTTCGCGGGAGGCGCGGTCGAAACCTCACAAGGCGCTGCGGTTTGCAAAGCTGTCGCCGCCAGGACCGTAACGGCAGGCTTGAGGCGTGAGGCTTGAGGTACGGCAACGGCTGACAAAAGGGAAGCAAACAGGATGCTGGGCTGGCTGAAAAGGCTGACGGGCAAGGGAGGCGGCACAGATGGCGCCCCATCCTTGCGGGAGGTCGTTCTCGCCCGGCGTTACATCGCCCTGGTGCGATCGGGCGCACTGCGGGCGCGCTACGACGTGGCCGTCACCACAGAGAACAACCGCCGCCACTGGGCACATGCCGATGCCCTGAGCGCCGATGCCGCCGCGTCGGCAGCGG
>JALGUK010000369.1 GCA_029820875.1 Candidatus Zipacnadia bacterium | reverse complement strand
GGTCCTCCACCGACCAGCACAAGATGCGTATCCGGATGGCGGGCGTGGACCTCGGCGAATGCACGAATGAGGAAGTCAACGCTTTTCTCGACCGCGAGCCGCCCAACGAAGAGTAATATGCGCTTACGCTCAGCCAGCGTTGCGAGCCACTCAGGGGTCTGCTGCTTGCCGACGGCTGCCACATCGACACCGGTGGGTATGACCTCGATACGGGACCTCACCCCATAGTCGCGCAGAAGGTCCTGTATGGCCTGGGTCGGCGCGATTACGCAGTCCGCCGCGTTTGCATAGTTGCGACTGATCATCCGTGCAGCTCTTTTGGTGATGCTGCGGAAGAACGGGATGTAATGCACATACTCAGCAATCATTGTGTGATAGGTGAACACCAGCGGCAGGTCATTACGGCGCGCGAAGAACAAGGCCAGACGTCCCATCGCAAAGGGTGACTGGCTATGAACGATGTCCAGTCCAAGGCGGCGTACCTTTCCCAGACTTATTGGTGCATAGGGAATCGCGATGGGGTAATCGGGGGCACACGGGATTTGAACGGCGCTGAAGCGCTGGACGTGAGGATCCGTCTCGCGGTGGTTACGATATCTGGTAGTGAACACGAAGACCTCATGCCCGAGTTCCTCAAGTCCTGCCCGGAATGTTTCGACGGAGGTAACAACACCGTTTCGCATCGGGTGGTAACATTCTGTAAAGATGCCTATCTTCATTTTCTGTTGCACAAGTCCCGATAGCCTACCGGCCCCGGTGGTTCGTTCTCGCGCCCGCTGGCTTCAACAAAACAAGCTTTCTGCGGCTTCAGTGTACCCTATCGAGTATCACAAAGCTATCACAAATAAAATGGGAAGTCAACCAAGACCATGGGCGGCTCGAGCGTGTGGTCAGGTAGAAGGCGCTTCAAATCACATCTGAGGGCTGTTCACAACATATACTTCGACAAGTCCTCGTTCTTGATGACATCCTCCAGCCTGCGCCGGACGTAGTCGCGGTCAATTACGTGCCGCTGGCTGGCCATCTCGGGTGCGTTAAAGGAGACCTCGTCCAGCAATCGCTCCAGAACCGTGTGCAGCCGACGCGCACCGATGTTCTCCGCCTGCTGGTTGGCGATAGATGCGATTCGAGCGATTTCGTCAATCGCGTCGTCTGTGAACTCCAGTTCCACACCCTCAGCTCCCAGCAACGCCTGATATTGCTTGATAAGGGCGTTCTTGGGTTCGGTGAGGATTCGCTTGAAGTCCTCCTGCGAGAGGCTTTTTAGTTCAACGCGAATCGGGAAGCGCCCCTGAAGCTCCGGAATCAAGTCCGACGGCTTGGACATGTGAAATGCGCCGGCGGCGATGAACAGAATATGCTGGGTGTTGACCGGGCCGTGCTTGGTCGGGACGGTGGCCCCCTCAACGATAGGAAGGATGTCGCGCTGGACACCCTCGCGAGAGACGTCTGGCCCATGAGTGTGTTCACGCCCTGCGACCTTGTCCAGTTCGTCGAGAAAAACGATTCCCCCCTCCTCCACACGCTGGATTGCATCGCGGACCACGCTGTCGAAGTCGACGAGCTTTTGTGCCTCCTCGGCTGTGAGAATCTCCCGCGCCTCCGCCACTGTCACGCGGCGCTTGGTGGTCCGCTGGGGGAACAACCCGCCAAGCATATCCTGCAGGTCAAATCCCATCTCCTCGACGCCCATAGGGGAAAAGACCTGGATGTTCTGCAAGACACTCTCCTGCACCTCAATCTCAACCATCTCGTTCTCAAGCTCGCCGGCCTTAAGCCGCCGGGCAGTCAGCTCCCGGACACGCTCGGCCTGCTGCAGTTCCCGTTGATATACTTCCTCGTGCGCATCGCTGGCGATGGATTGCTCATCAGGGTCCTGGGCTGGCGGCGCAAGCAAGGGAGCCCGCTGCAGCGGACCTCTTCTGCGCTTTGGCAGCGGCTGCAGGAGGTCCAAAAGTCGTTCCTCCGCCAGTTCAGCGGCTCGGTCAGCGACCTCCTCCATTCTTTCGGCCTCGACCATGCGGATTCCGACCTCGGTGAGGTCGCGGACGATGGCGTCCACGTCACGGCCCACGTACCCCACCTCGGTGAACTTGGTGGCCTCAACTTTGATGAAGGGCGCCCCCACGAGATTGGCCAGGCGGCGTGCTATTTCCGTCTTGCCGACTCCGGTGGGGCCGATCATGAGGATGTTCTTGGGGATTACCTCCTCGCGCATCTCCTCGTCCAGCAGACGACGGCGGTAGCGGTTGCGAATTGCGACAGCGACCGCTCTTTTGGCGTCGTCTTGGCCGACGATGTACTTGTCCAGTTCCTGTACGATCTGGCGTGGTGTTAAGTCCTGCATCCGCGCTCCTCCGCTACTTGAGTACTTCAATGGTGATCTGGTCATTGGTATACACGCAGATTGAGGCGGCGATGCGCACGGCCTCTGCTGCGATCTCCTGGGCCGGCAGGGACGAATGCTCCAGCAACGCCCTTGCCGCTGCCAGCGCGTAGGCACCGCCGCTGCCGATTCCGACGATGTCCGAGTCAGGACGGATCAGGTCGCCATTTCCCGATACGACGAGGATGTCCTGGGCAGGTTGCCGTGGAACTCGTCGACCTTCCCCTCAAACCGCTCAAACAATGTCAGAGCGTCCGCGGCCCCCCCTGCGTAACCTGCGAGAACCGTCCCGTTATACATCCGCTGCACCTTGCGCGCCGTCCCCTTCATCACCGTCTCGTTCACGGTAACCTGGCCGTCGCCGGCCATGGCCACTACACCGTCTCGTTTAACCGCCACTATAGTCGTCGCGCGAATTTCCGATTTCACTACGCAATACCTCACTTAGCCGCCAGTGGATGCGCGCTTTGATAGACCCGGCGGAGCTGCTGTCGGGTTACGTGTGTGTAAATCTGGGTACTGGAAAGGCTCGCATGTCCGAGCAGCTCCTGAACCGTGCGCAGGTCCGCACCCGCGTCCAGAAGATGGGTGGCGAACGTATGCCGGAGCGTGTGTGGACTGACATCCCGGTCCTGCGCGGCCTTCAGGACATACTTCCGCACGAGCCGGCGAACGCCTCCGTCACGCAGGCGGTCGCCCCAGCGGTTGAGGAAAAGCGCGTCGCCGGGATTGTTCCCTCGGCGCTGTGCCTCGCGTGCCAGCGCAGGTCGTGTGTCACCGATATACCTACGCAATGCTTCCGCAGCCGGACGACCAAGCAAAACAACGCGCTCCTTGCCCCCTTTGCCCCTTACGCGTGCCTGCCGGGATTGCAAGTCCAGGTCTTCGCCATTTAGGGCAACCAGCTCACTCACGCGCATCCCGGTAGCGTAAAGGACCTCCAGGATGGCCCTGTCCCGTTGGCCCAGCGGCGTGGAGTCGTCCGGCGCGCTTAGGAACGCCTCTATGCTCTCCTGATAAATGAATTTCGGGAGCCTTCGCCCCAGTTTCGGCGAAAGAGCAATGGCCGCCGGATTAGCCGCGATTTCTCCTTGCCGTACCAGGAACTTGAAGAAACCCCGCAATGCCGCGAGCTTCCGGGCGATGGTTCGCTTCGCGTATTTCGCCCGGTTAAGGTGCGCCAGAAACCGGCGCACAGCCGGGTAGTCGGTTTCCCTCCAGCACTTGAGCCGCCCTTCGGCCTCGAGGAACGCGGCGAACTGGTTGATATCCTCCGCATACGCCTTTGCCGTCAATTCCGATAGGCCGCGGGCGTTGCGAAGAGTTTCGATATAGGCGTCTACAAGGTGCCCTTCCATGCTGGTTCCTGTGCGCGACATGTAAAGCTACGGCCGGATTCTCTCGGCGAAGGCGTCTATCACATCCAGTGCGCGCCGGACGATGATTTGCTTTTTCTCCTTCTTATTGCGCGGCGGATTTTCAATGGGCGGAAGAACTCCGAAATTGGCGTTCATAGGCTGGAAGTCTGCAGGGCTTGCGGTGGCGATGTAATGGGCGAGGGCGCCGATCATGCTCTCCCGCGGGAACAAAACAGGATCCAGGCCGCTTGCCAGACGTGCGGCGTTGACTCCCGCCACAAGGCCTGAAGCGGCGGACTCGACATATCCCTCCACGCCCGTAATCTGTCCGGCGAAGAACAGGTCGTTGCGCCGACGAAACTGGTAGGTGGGGTTCAGAAGCACCGGTGACATGATGTAGGTGTTGCGATGCACGACGCCGTAGCGCAGAAACTCGCAGTGGGCCAGGGCCGGAATCATCCTGAAGACCCTGTCCTGCTCGCCCCAGGTGAGGGATGTCTGGAATCCCACCATGTTGTACATCGTCAATTCGTTGTT
>JALGUK010000368.1 GCA_029820875.1 Candidatus Zipacnadia bacterium | reverse complement strand
CAAGCCAGAAGCCCGCTGGAGGCTCGACAGACCGGGTATGGTCTCGAATTGCGTTCTTCAGCGCTCTTACAGCCCGCAGCTCCTCTCGGCACTTGCGGCACTCTTCGATATGTTGCTTTAGGCTTCGTGCGCTCTTTTCGGACAGCTCACCGTCAGCCAACGCACTCAGCCGTTCGGCATGTCTATCGCATTTCATCCCTCTTACACCTCTTCGCTGCGCTCACGACGAGTCGTGTTCGCGAATGATCCCCCGCCGTTTCGCATACTCCTTCAGCCGCTCCCGCAGAAGCCTTCGCCCCCGGAACAGTCTCGAGCGGACTGTGCCCATCGGAATACCAAGGATGTCAGCGATCTCGTTGTACGAAAACCCTTCAACGTCCGAGAGGACAACGGTATGCTTAAACTCCTCCGGCATGGAATCCAGCGCATTCTCCACCTCTTCGTCTCGAACCTGCGATAATGCTAAAATCTCCGGGTTTTCCTCTTCCGTGCTCGCCGCAATCTCCGCTTCCAGCGGTCCGCTGTGTTCCGGGGCGTCGTAAGAGAGAAACTTCGGCCCACGACGGCGACGCTTATACTCGTTGATGTATGTATTGGTAAGAATGCGATAAAGCCACGCCTTGAAGTTTGTCCCGCGCCGGAATTGGTCGAAGGCAGCATAAGCTTTGGCCAACGCGTCCTGGGCCAGGTCCGCTGCATCGTCGGGGTCTCGGGTCATCCGTAAGGCTGCGTTATAAATATCCCTCTGGTACTGGGAGGCGAGGTCCTCGAATTCTTGGCGCCAGACGGATGGGTCCCGCCCGCCCCCCCGCAGTCGGCCCATCACCCAGACTCCTTCCAACCGGAGCGCGGGACAGACCGAACAGCGGAACCACTGTGTTCCATACCGCTTCAACAAGTCTGTCCGCGTCGAATGTTCCCCGGCTTCAACTTACACGCAGAATTACGACGGACGCCGCAGGAGCGACGCCCCACACTCTTTCCACATCCTTATCCGCTTATCCTGTCTTAAAGCAACCTGCCGTCACGCCTTCCAGGCTTCAAGCCTGTGGACGGGAGGCAGTCCGTAAATCACGTAACAGATGGAGCGGTCCATCGTGCCCGCTAAGAAGCGGCACCCCGCGTCAGGCGGTATCCGGGGCCGAAGGCTCAGCCATTAATGACTGTTCGACAAGCTGGTCGAGCGCCCTGCGTTGCTCGACTGTGGTGTGATCGAGGAAAATCGCCACGAGGAAAACCATCTCGCCGTCTGCTTTACGGACTTCTTCCTGTCGCACGACAACCCCCTCACACTCGACGCGCGATAGACCCGTAGAACCCTCAGACTCTTCAACAGGCAGATTGATTGTAACATCCACGCGTGTAAACACGGCAAGAGGCTGGTCGCTGACGCAACGGAACGCGGAACTGCTTATGTCATCGGTGGTCGCGTGGATAAGCGTCCTCAATCCGTTCGGAAGGGCGGCATTCATCGTAACAGGGCAACGTGCCTTCGCACGCACAGCAGCACGTTTTTCTTCATAAGGCATAATAGTCACCCATTCCTCACGCCGTTTGGACCTGACCGCCGGCAGCCAAAGCGGCCTCAGTAGTTGTCAGTACGGTCGCCGGGCAGGATGTCCTCAAACTCGCGCCGATTGATGACCCCCACAACTTCGCGCCACGGCCGACTCCGTTCGGCCTCAGCTATTGCAATCCCGTCGGACACAGATGGACGGACCATTGCCGCTCTCTTGTCCGCCCATGCGATGGACCTCTCGTCGAGCACCGCAACCCGAAGCGGCATGTCGGACGCCAGCGCAAGGCCGCTGCCCTCAGGCAGGCCACGCCATTGGATTCCGAGGCCCTTCAATACATCAGTTGGAGGGACAACGGCTACAGCGGCCTGCACACCTCCGGCCGCCGGCAACTTAATTGTCGCGCTGTTGAGTGTGATATGCTCGCCTGCTCTCAGCGGGATTTGTATGCCGTCTACAGGTGTTTGCGGCCCGCTGTTTCGCAGCCGTATACATAGTATCGGAGGCGGGGTGGTCCAGGGCCGGTCGTAGATAAGCTCCGAAAGAGTTACGAGTTTATACCCACGTTTTTGAAGTGCCGGCACAATCCGCCGGACTGCCTCAACTGTCCCTTTGCGGACGCCGCCGCCGTCATGCATCAAGATGACCGCGCCGTTACGCGCCCGGCCGATGACACGGGCGAATATCAGCGAACTGCCCGGGCGGCTCCAGTCACGGGGGTCAACAGACCATAACGCTATATCGTAACCCGACGCCCATGCAATCTTGCGCGTCCGCCTGTCGAGCGCGCCGTACGGAGGCCGGAACCAACGCGCTTTGCGTCCCACCGCATCTTCGATTACCCGGTTCGTTCGAGCCAGCTCCGACCGGATGCGGCTGTCAGACACACTGGGCAGGCATGGGTGGGTCCACGTGTGGTTCCCCAGCTCGTGTCCTTCGCTGACAATCCGCCGCAGAAGCGCCTGGTTTGCGGCGGCGCACTGGCCGATGACGAAAAACGTCGCGCGAGCGTGGTATTTTGCGAGGATGTCCAGAATCTCCGGTGTGTAACGGCCATTGGGTCCGTCATCGAATGTGAGGGCGATGCGTGCAGGGGTACCATGAA
>JALGUK010000367.1 GCA_029820875.1 Candidatus Zipacnadia bacterium | reverse complement strand
GCGAGAGCATCGCCTGATGGTGCGATGTCCCGCCAGATGGCTGCAGCTTTGGCTATGGCCTCGTTACCCAGAACGAATGATTCGATAACAAGCCACCCGTCGTACCCGATATCACGAAGCGCCTCGAACACGCCGAACCAGTCAATATGACCCGTCCCGGGCGTCCCGCGGTCGTTCTCGGAGCAGTGCAGATGGGCAAGCCAAGCACCTGTGTTGCGAATTGCGGCTGTGACGCTCTTCTCTTCGATGTTCATGTGAAACGTGTCCAGATGCACCTTCATAGTCGGGCTGCCGACGTCCCGTGCGAGTTTCACTGCATCCTCGGCGATGTTGATGAAGTACGTCTCAAAGCGGTTGAGGGGCTCCAGGCACAGCAAAACATCCGCTGCCTCTGCATGGGAGGCAACCTCGCGCAGACCGTTCACCGCCAGGTTCCACTCCTCTTCAGTGCGCGGGCGCCCAGCAAGAACACCAACGCCCGCGTATAACGGTCCGCAGAACAGCGGGCTTCCCACCTCAGCGGTCACGTCAATGGCGGCCCGCAGATAGTCCTTGGCCTGCTGGCGGATTTTGGGGTCTTCGCTGATGAGATGGCGGTCAGGCCCGACGATGGAGCAGCAGGTAATTCCCAGCCCATTGTCCTGCACGACCTTGCGGATGGCCACCGCATCAATGTTCTTCGGCTCATCAATGAAGATTTCCACGCCGTCGAAGCCCATATCGGCCGCCTGAGCGATGAATTTGCCTGCATCCTCGCCCATTGCTGCACACCAGAGCAGTAAGTTGACGCCGATTTTCATGCGAACAGCACCTCCTGGCTGCCAGAGTATCGCCCCGTGGCCGGCATCAATAGGGCTTCACGGGCTTTCCGCTTTCGAAGGACTCGATCGCGGCGTCCACCATCTGCAGCGACTTGAGGCCGTCCTCGCCGGTGACCGGCGCCGGTTTGCCTTCTGCGATGGCTTTAGCAAAAGCTTGCACGTGAGCGCCCATGCAGACGTGAAAGTCACGCCGACTGAAGATACTCGGCCGCCACACGGTATGCGTTTCTCCATTGTGCGGATAGACTCGGACTCCCTCCACGATGTTGTCCACCCATATCGTTCCCTCCGTGCCCATAATCTCGACTTGCTCGATAGGCTGGCTGTAAGTGGCCTCCACCGTGCCGGTGAGAGTCGCGAGCGCGCCACTTTCGAAGCTGAAGACACACGCAATGGTCGTGAATGCTTCTCCTCGGTTACCAGCATGATAGCAAAACATCTCCGTGACCTCACCGGCGAAGTGCCGCAGGAGGTCGAACGAGTGCACATACAGTTCCAGCAGGTAGTCATACTTGCCGGTCTCGCGCACACCGCCCTGGGAGAGGCGCTTGGCCACGTATCGCACCTCCCCGATTTGTCCGGCGTCCACGGCGGCCTTCGCCCGCAAGTACGGCACGGCGAAACGACGGTTGTAGTCCACACCAAGCTGCAGTCCCAGCTCCCGCGCCTTCTCCACCACGTGCTTTGCCTCCGCAGTCGTCATCGCAAGCGGCTTCTCGCAGAATACGTGCGCACCACGCTCGAGTGACTTGAGCGACGGCTCGACATGGAGTTCACGTGCAGTGCAGACACTGACTACGTCAATCTCGGCGGAATCGAACATGTCCTCGACGCAGTAATATGCCGGCACGCTAAGGACCTCCGCCGCGGCGTCGGCCCGCTCGATGTTGATGTCGCAAACGGCTGCAAGGTCCGCATCGGGGCTGTCCTTGTACGCCTGAGCGTGAATGTGCCCGACAGGTCCGCAACCAATAACGCCGACTCGGAGCATGGAAGACTTCCTCTCATTCTATGGAATGACTAGGTCTTTGATAGGCTCATCCACACGCTCGCGGACCTTCTGCAGACCCTCGAGAAGGTCCTCCAGAGGGTACCTGTGTGTGATAAGCGGGTTGACGTTCACAAGACCTGTGGCGATGGCGTTTAGAGCCGCAGGCCAAGTAAGCGGTGCCAGCCACGAGAAGCGAATTGTCTTGTCCCACAGGATGCAGTCCAGAGCGGGCACCTGAACTCTGTCCTCATCACCCGGCAGGCCGAAAAACACGATCGTTGCGCGCCGGCCCGTGCAGTCGAGCGCCGCGTGCATGGCCGCAAGAGAGCTGGTCGAGGTGATTGCCCCGTCAGCCATTTTTCCGTTGGTCATGTCCCGGATTGCTGCCACTGGATCCGCGCAGTAGTGGGGAGACTCAGGGCTTGCAGTGTTGAGGATGACATCCGCGCCCAGCTTGCGCCCCATCTCCAGGCGGTAGTCGCGCGTACCGACGAGCACGATCGTCCCCGCCCCCCGTGCATTGATAAGCTGAAGCTGCAGCAGGCCGATAGGGCCGGGACCGAAAACGACGTAAAATCCTCCTGGGCGGACGTTGAGGTTATCAGTCGCATACACTGAACACGCCAAGGGCTCTGTAAGCGCGCCTTGCTCATAAGTGACGTTCTCCGGGAGCTTGTAGGCATGCATGTATTTGGACTTGGACAGCTCTGCGAAGCCGCCATCCGTAGACACTCCGAGAACTTTCTTGTTCTCGCAGAGGTTTACCATTCCGCGCTGGCAAATCTCGCAGGCACCACAATACTGGACGGGATTGACGACTAC
>JALGUK010000366.1 GCA_029820875.1 Candidatus Zipacnadia bacterium | reverse complement strand
TCACGTCGCCCGGCTGCACACGCGAGCGAAACCCCGGATCGAGGTCTTCCAGCGCGTGCTCTCCCATCTCGGCCGGGTCGCTGACGGTATAGGTATACTTGCCAGGGAAGATAATGTCGGTATTGACATCGTCGCCGTATTTCCAGACTTTGCCCTTGATGCTCACGGTCGTTTGCCTCCTGTCACGAAGAGGATAGCAACACGGTTGGTTCTTCATCAACCGGTAACTCGGTGCACTCAGCCTTATCAAGGCAAAAAAGATACTCAATCACACTATCTGCCTTATAGACGCGATTCTCTCGATCTACATCTGCGCGGAAGCGTGCATGCTTCTGTTTTCTCAGTTCTACGCTGCCATATTTCTCCATCGTGCTCAAGATGTCTACCTCTCGCATCAGACCTTCATTGTTGTAGCTAAGAAAGACGTACTGCGCTGGGGTACGGCGAATAAGGTCTTCCAGAGCTGATAGCGCTTTTCTCTCGATGCAGAAGTCTGACTTCTGTGCGCTATACTCTCTCAATCCAGTGACCCCGCGGAGTTTGGGATTATCGTATCGGGCTATAGTTTCCAGTACGTGGTAGTTTGCGCAATACTGTCTCTGATTGTAGGGGGGATCCATATAGAGCATATCGTACTGTAGGCGATCTACCAGCTCACTTCCATCGGCATTGTACACATCGTGTCGTTGAACGCTGGAGACCACTTTGAGCCTTTCAAGTTCTAGAGGCCTACGAGCACTCTTCTTGATGTGCTTCAAGAAAGCACCATACACAGAGGCAGTATTAGCCACCTTGTCAACTGCCTCAATGAGGCTCGCCAGCAGATAATAGTATTCATCTTCAGATATCTGCTGGCATCTGTACCAGTCCTCGATTTGAAGACGTATCGCATCACACTTTTTCCCATTCTCGTCGGTGAAATACTGACGACGGTACCGCGAACTTGCAGTCCCACCGGGGCAGTAGTTTACATAAATAAAACCTTGTATCCCCTCCAATTCATTCAGATAGTTTAGAACGGTATCCACGTTCTCATATACTAACAAACCATCTGGATTGGGCAGTCTATCTACTATGTTTGAAAACTGAGGTTGATCGTTCAGGCCGACACGTACCCGGTTAAGACAATAGCTGTAGTACTGTATGTCGTTGGCAATGATTCTAAAGCCAAGCTTCTTGAAATGGTGACCAACAGCACCAGTTCCAGCGAAAATGTCGAATAGAGTTAGATTAGTTGAACCGACAAAGTCGAGGATATTCCCCTCCAAGAAGGAGAGCAAGGAATGCTTGCTGCCTATATAGTTCACGTGAGCGACCCCCTTTGAAGAATCCCTCTCGCGGCTCTGAGCGGTCTAATATGCTACTCTACAGAATCGAGCCCCGCCGCCTTCTCGTTCCCTTAGACACTCTATGTACTTGAGAGAACGAGCAATGCCAGTGTCATTGAACCTATGGAATGACTCCACTACCTTACTTGCGAGTGGCTGATTCTTCAGATTACGGCAGAGTAGCACGGGTTGGATGTTGTGCGCATTCGCATCTGGAACAAATCGCTTGGTCCAGTCGATATACCGTTCAAGTTGTCCGACCGTTGTATCCGTTGGAGGGTCTTTCTTCAGCTCAATGAGTCGAAATTGTCTATCGACGCTTTCTCCATTAATAGCGAATAGATCAATCTTCTGCATACCCAGACCACAAGCCACTTCGTTTCCTACCCACGAGAGGGTTCCTGTTGGTCCGAATATGATTTCAGTATCGCGAAGATGTCCATACCCTTGAGTCAGATAAGCCTGAATATGGGACTCTGAGCCCGAGGCTAGCCGAAGTTTCTCAACGGGATTGTCGGGTGGAGTGATGTGTTGCTTGTTCTCAGGTGCGTACTCTGAGAACGCACCGGGAGCGATTGTGATCTCGCTCTTCTCTGCGTCCCACGTAAGGTGCGTGTTGTTGAGAGGTACAAGGGGTCCTCTGCCTGCTTGCTCGTTGCGCTGGCGGATGAGTTCAAGTAAGAAGTCATCTTCCCAGGGGAAGATCATTGTACAACCACGCTCACCCTTCAGTTTTCGGTATACGAGAGACCATAGACAGCGATCAGGATCTCTGAGATAGCGGTCAAGGGAATCCCATTCACTAATGCCCAGCGGGTACGTACCATTAGGCACCACACGCACGCGGTATATCAGGCGACGGCCTAGTCTGTCTTGCAGGTACGTTGGGGTGATGGGATCCCACCAAACTCCCTGATTGTCTGGATCGATAAGAAAAGGACCGTAGAACCCCTGTCTCAGCAAGTAGAAATAGGCACGATGCCCTGGACGCACTCGTGCAATGTCCGCATACAACCCAATGTGTCGCGCTTTGCTAGGACCTGCGGTTGTCCCGGCAAACTGGTACTCCAGATGCACAGGAAAAGTCCTTTCGTCAACTATGAATACGTGCGCCATTGGTTTAGGCATCTTCGTTCCCTGTCATCTCGCCAGCAACGGCACTCGCCACGACGACCAGCGGGCTGGCCAGGTAGACCTCGCTCTCCTTGGTGCCCATCCGCCCCCGGAAGTTGCGGTTGGCAGCGCTGACCGTGACCTCCCCCTCGGCGGGAACGCCCATGTGGTTACCCATACACGGGCCGCATCCAGGGCTCTCAATGACCGCGCCCGCCTCGACGAAGGTGCGCAGGTACCCCGCCTCGAGCGCCGCCAGGTACACCTCCGACGAGGCTGGGATGACGATCAAGCGCACGCCTGGCGCGACCTTGCGCCCTTCCAGCACCCGCGCCGCCATTGCCAGGTCGCTCAGACGCCCGTTGGTGCAGGTGCCCAGGAACGCCTGGTCAATCCGCGTCCCCGCCACATCCCGCACCGGCGCGACGTTGTCCACCGTGTGCGGTTTGGCGACCACTGGCTCAATCGTCTCCGCGTCGTACTCGACCACGCGGGCATACTCCGCGTCGTGGTCGGGGTAGACTGGATCGTAGGCCCGCCGCGCCCGTCCTTCCAGCCAGGCGAAGGTCACCTCGTCAGGCGGGACGTATCCATTCTTGGCCCCCATCTCCGCCATCAGGTTGGGGATTACCATACGGGCCTCCATATCAAGCGCCGCCACCCCCTCCCCGTGCCACTCGACCGACTGGTAGAGGCCGCCGTCGGCCCCCAGGTCGCCGATGACGTGCAGCGCCAGGTCCTTGGAGGTGACCCCCTCGCGCAGATACCCGTGGACGACGATCTTGAGGCTCTCCGGCACACGCAGCCAGATGCGGGCGGTCGCCATAATCACCGCCATCTCGCTGCGCCCGATGCCGGCCGCGAAGGCCCCGAACGCCCCGGCGGTGGGGGTATGCGAGTCGGAGCCGACGACGAGCGCGCCCGGCAGCGCGAACCCCTCCTCGGCCAGAACCTGGTGGCAGACCCCGCGCCCCACGTCGTAGAAGTGCGCCATGCCCTGCTCCGCCACGAACTGGCGGATGGCTTTGTGGTTCTGCGCGTGCTTCGTCGTGGGGGCCGGGCAGGCGTGGTCAAGCACCACGACGTGGATGTCGGGCCTCGCCACGCGCGCCACCCCGATCTTGCGGAAGATCCCCGCGATGGGGGCAGTATTGTCGTGGCTGAGCGCCACGTCGGGCGTGACCTCGACGATCTGGCCGGGCGCAACTTCGGCCAGGCCGGCCTTTCGCGCCAGAACCTTCTCAGCAAACGTGTGAGCCATTACAGCCTCCTC
>JALGUK010000365.1 GCA_029820875.1 Candidatus Zipacnadia bacterium | reverse complement strand
GAAGCGCGGGGAGGACGTCTGGGTCGAACGGACAGGCTACGGCGCCGACGAGCCGGCGGTCATCGAGCTTAAGGACGGGCGGGTGATGATGATTATCCGCACGGCGCTTGGGCATATCTTCAAGTGCTACTCCTCAGACGGCGGCGAGACCTGGACCAAGCCGGTTGCAATGCAGCTTGTCGCCCCCAACGGTCCGGCAAGCATCGCGCGGATTCCCTCGACCGGCGACCTGCTCATCGTCTGGAACAACAACCCTAAGCAGCGGTGCCCGCTCAATACCGCCATCTCCCGCGATGAGGGCGAAACCTGGGAGAACATCCGCACCCTCGAGGGCGGCCCAGGCAGCTTCTGCTATACGAGCATCGACTTCGTGGGTGATAAGGCCCTCCTCACCTACTATGCCCCGGGCGGCCTGCGGCTGACCACCGTCCCCATCCGCTGGTTTTACGAGAAGGAGCCTGCAATCATATGGGGACAGGAGGGACAGGTGTCCGGCGAGGCGGGCGCATGGAACCTGGGCGACAACGGCGCGGTGTACATGCAGTACAGGCCCCAGGCCTGGCGGGGGGAGCTGGACTCGGAGGTCGAAGTCCGCGTCCGCATAGTCTCAACGGCCGAGGGAAAAACCGCCACCGCCATGGTGTGGATTGGCTCAGACCAAGCGGACGATAGCTGCGCGCTGTACTTCCGGCGTGGCGCTGAGGCGGACCAAATCTCATTTGACCAGGACTTCGCCACAAGCTACGACCTTCCCGATGCCTGTATGTGGACGGCGCCGAGGAGCCGGCTCTGACGACGAAGCTGTCCGCCGTTCTGGGCGAGCACAACATCAACCGCATTCTCATAGGCGACCCCAACGTGGACTTCCTCGGCGGACAGAGCCAGTGGCGGGACCTGCGCTGGAAGAACGGAGCCGAGGGGCAGTGGATGTCGGCGAAGGGGTAGTGCTCCGTGCCTGTAGCTCTGCACGGGAGGTGGTGGGATGTGGTGGAATCTGTCATTCTGAGGCGAAGCCGAAGAATCTCGTGGCGGGGTGGCGGCTTGTCGGTTCAAGCTCGAAATCCAAGATTAGCCGCGGTTAGCTTGGCTATTTCCCGCATTTTCCTGTTTATCGCGGCCGCCCCACCGGAATGATGTACACCGGCTCGTGGTCCTCCGGCAGGTCAAGCACCCGGGCGACCGCGGAGTCGTCAAACGCGCCAACCGGAACCGCCCCCAGGCCGAGCGCGACCGCCTGCAGAAGGATGTTCTGGCCCACATGGCCCGCCTCCATGTGCACGTATCGCTCCGCCCTGTCTCCGTACTTGGCGCGCGTGCGGGCATAAACGGCCGTCAGGACGACGTCCATGGCGGCTTGTGCGACCCAAGCCTGGTTCAGCGCGGCCGCCGACAATGCTCCCCGCAGGTCCTCGCCCGAGAGCTTCTCCATGGCGTGCTCATCCGGCAGATAGTGGAAGGTGCCCTCCCGGGTGACCATGTACATCTCCAGCGGGTAGAGCGCTCCGGCCGAGGGAGCGGCCCTGAACCCCCGTTTCCTGTCCGTAATGCCCTGTGCCGCCCAGGCAAGCTGCGAGATTTCGTCCCACGTAAGCGGCCGGTCTGCGAACGAGCGTACCGACCGCCGCTTCGCAATGGCCTCCTCGAGAGAGACCTCGCTCTTGGTCCGCGGAGCGGGGAGGTCAATGCGTTTGAGCACCTGCGGGACGTCGGCGGGCTTCTGGCTGCGGCAGGCAGGGATGACGGCTAAAGCGACCAACGGCCATACAGCAACGCTCAAAGCATTTCGAGGTGTCATTTTCTGTCCTCCTCGGATGGCCAGCTATTCTATTGCCCATCCACGCGGGCGAGACGCCCGCGGTACCCGAACATGTAGAAACTTGAGATTATGTGAGGAGCGATGCTTCTTATCCCTCGACGAACTGAAACGCGTACAGCTTCGCATCGCGCATCACGAACCGCAGGCGGATGGGCTGGCCGGCGAGGGCGCTGACGTCAGAGTCGCCCTTCCAGGTGACGGTCTTGTCAATCCAGCTAAGGCGGATGGGGTCGCAATCCTCGAGCGTAAAGCCCGGCACGGGCAGGCCGTCCGCACCAATCAGCTCCACTTTCGCGCTGCCGGCGACACCGGTCTCGATGTTCAGCTCCAGGTGGTCGCCGGCGAATGTGAGCAAGGGCGTGGTGAAGCTGCCGCCGCCATAACCGGCATCGGCCGAGACCCAACCGTCAGTCCGGAGGACTACGCGGGAGATGACGCCCTTGTTCTTATCCTCGGCGACGCTGTAGGCGCCGTGGGTGAAGTCGTAGCCGGCGTAGTACATCCATATCTCGGGGTCCTTTCGGATGAAGCCGAGAATCATGTACATCGCGCTGTCGTCGAAGCTGCCTTGCACACCCAGCGGGATGAACGGCCGCCGGTCCACGCGGTGCCAGCCGATTCCGTCGCGGCTGACCGCCAGTTGGATGTCCAGCGGCCCGTCGTTTTTGTGCTTGCCCGCCGGCGGCTCAGGGTAGTGGAAGTAGGCGCTGGGGAAGATGAAGTAGGCATCCTCGGCGTAGGGATACTTTATGCAGGAGTTGGTGTAGAAATCCATGTCAGGGGGGTCGTACTCGTCATAGCCGAAGACGGTGCGGGCGGGTCCGAAGTCGGCCAGGTCGTCGAACTCGCACCGCCCGACCTTACGCATGGGGTCCCACATGCGAACGAAGGCTACGTAGCGGTTGATTCGCCCGTCCCAAAATGCGATATTGCCGGTGTCGCTCGAACGGAAGGAAGGCTTGTCCGAAAGCAGCTTGAAGTGTATCCCGTCCGCGCTGACGGCGACCCAGGTGCCGTGCGGCTTGCCCGGCGGCTGATAGCTGCAGAGCATCTTGTAGCGCTGGTCGGGCGGGCAGTCTGGATTTGTGTCCTTGAACACGCAGTTGGGCTCGTGAGGAGCGCGCTCCGGGGGCCAGATGATGTTGTTCTCTGTCGAGCCCTGGTACTCAACGATGCCGAGGTTCGGTTTCTCCCAGTTTATGCCGTCCGTGGAGGTGGCAAGGCACAGCCAGCGGGAACCGTCGGTGGATATGGCGTCGTAGTACATTTTGTAGACGTCGCCGTCCTCCATTACGGTGGTATACCCGCCCACGCGGTGGCTCTCCCAGGGCTTGTCGGGAACGATATTACGCTCGCCGGTCTTGCGCGGCGGATTCATCGTGAGTGTGATGCCCTCGGAGGACTCGATGAACTTGCGGTCGATGAAAAGCTGCTTGCGGGAGCCGACATCAATCGGTTCGGCGGCCTGTGCGCTTGCGACGATGCACATCATCGGAACGGCCAGTAGGATCGCGAGAAGTATTTTACGGGTACTCATGACGGTTTCCGTCTGGTCTTCCTCGGGGCGCATAGAGTTTCCTGCCTGGCTTTTTGCTTGAAAGGGATTGAAAAGCTGCCGCAGATATGCTATAGTTTGTGAAAAGTAGTGCAAAGTGAGCCATTGCTCTACGGTCTGATTTTGCTGAAGGGTTTTTCTCGAGGCAAGGGGAACTCTGGGGCTTAGAGTCTGGTACAGCGGCGTCCAGAGGGGGATGCCGTGTTTTCGTGTGTGTGAAGCAGATGTTAAGGACGATGTCGGAGCGAGCAATATGAAGGTTGACCTCAGGGAGGGCGCCGTTTACACAGATTCTGATTTTCTCGAGTTAGTGCAAAAGCGCAGCGGGCAGAATATTCAAAATTGCTATCAGTGCGCCAAGTGCACTGCTGGCTGCCCTGTTGCCTTCGCGATGGA
>JALGUK010000364.1 GCA_029820875.1 Candidatus Zipacnadia bacterium | reverse complement strand
TTGTCATTCTGAGCGCCCGAAGGGCGCGAAGAATCTCGCCGTTCTCATCTCGCAGCACGTCTAACACCGAGATTCTTCGGCGCTTTGCGCCTCAGAATGACAGAGGTCACGTTATAGTACCAAAATCAAAACGATACTTCCCCCAAAAAACTGTACTCAACCCCAAAATGGTACCCGACCGCAAAACGGTGCCGCGGGCGTCCCGCCCGCGCAGACAGGCGAGACGCCTGTCCTACCGGTTTGTCATTCTGAGCGCCAAAAGGGTGCGAAGAATCTCGCCGTTCCCATGTCGCGGCACGTCTAACACCGAGATTCTTCGGCGCTTTGCGCCTCAGAATGACAAGGTCTTGCTGTCGTACCAAAATCAAAACGATACTCCCCCCAACAAACCGTACTCAACCCCAAAATGGTACCCGACCGCAGACCGGTACCGCGGGCGTCCTGCCTTCCCCCAAAAACCAGATAGTACCGCGGGCGTCCCGCCCGCGCAGACAGGCGAGACGCCTGTCGTACCAATTTGTCATTCCCCTGACGGTTCGCGGCCCGGAAATTCGTGAAATAACGCATACACCACACTTCGTCCTCGCTTATGAACTCATCGGCAGTTCGATGATCGCCATTTCAAACTCCTAGTTTCCAGCTGGCGTCAGCTTGACCGGGCCCAGGTCTTTGCCAATGCATTTAGGCACTGGCAGTCCGCCCGTGCCCCGCACGACGTCCGACTGTGGCACGTCGTTGAATAGCGCATGAGGAAGGCGGACTTTGGCGGTCGGGTTGTGGTAGACTTCCAGTGGAACTACCACACCTTGCGCTGCAATCTGACAGCGCGCAACCAGAACTGCACTCACGTGAGTGCGCTTGAATCGGCCTGCTGAGTTGTCGAAGTCCATGAAGAAGCCGTCCGGCACCCAAGACGGTTCAAGCTCGACGGGCTTGCCCGGTTGAGAGGGGGATAGAGCGTATGTTGTCGTGCCATACAGCGCGGCATAGACACCATCACGGTCGATGCCAGCATAGCTCATCTTGTCACCGACTGCTACGACGAGGCTATCACCACAGCCAACGTACTTCTTGGCCTTGCTCTCGACCCTATCCCGTAACCTGCCGATCTGCCAATCGCAGGCAATGATCGGTCCAAAGCTCAGCTTCGGGTCCACGGCTTTTCGGTTCGCAGGATCACGCCACACCGCACGGACCTCGGCCCGGAAACCCGGTTCGTTGATTGTCAGAACCTGGACGCCCCCGGCTTTGTCCAGGCCTTCAGCCCACCTCCGAACCTGCTCCAGTATGGCTAAGTGGTCCGAAGGCGGGAAGTCATGGTAGTCGATCTCCACATCGAAGTCCTCTCCGACTTGCTTACGGATTGCACGGTCAAGCTCCTTACGAGACCGCTCGCCGTCCCGCAAATCAACGATGTCGTGAATCGAGACGACTTCGCAGCAGACTGCTTTGCCGATCCCAGGTGGGTGTATCAGCAAGTCGGGGGTCTTGCCGTTGACCTTGGGCTGGAACACGGGGTTCCACCCTTTCTGAAGGAAGTACTCGTGGAACACCAATTCGTAAAGCGCCCCGTAGAAACAGGCACCGTCCAGGCTTGTGTCTCGAAGGCGCTGGCCGAGGTCCCGCTTGGCACAGCCCTCCGGGAGGTGAACGAACCAACTCTCCATGTCCCGGCGCATCCGGGACGCGGCGGGGTTAGGGCCTTGGCATAGCCATACCACCATGGAGTTACGGTCATTGGCGCTCCACTTGGGTAGGTTCTGTATAAAATTGTTGGGATACAGAGTTCCTATCTTCTCCATCGCCCAATCAGGCGCTGCCTTCCTCCTCCCCCCTCCCCCTCGCCTTCTCTCGCATCTCGTGCAGGCGGTTGAGCGCCTCAAGAGGCGTGAGGGACTCGATGTCCAGGGACTTGAGTTCCTCGACGAGCGGGTCGGGCGCCGCCTCGAAAAGGGTCATCTGGACAGGCGGCGGGACGTGCTTCGCCCCCTTGCGCGAGGGCGCGACCTGCAGGTCCTCCTGCTCCAGCGTGTGCAGAATCTCCCGGGCACGCTGGATGACCTCGTCGGGCAGGCCCGCAAGCCGCGCTACCTCAATCCCGTAGCTTCTGTCCGTGCCGCCCTCGACCACCCGCCGCAGGAAGATTACATCATCCCCTTGCTCCTTGACCGCCACCCGGTAGTTCTTCGCGCGGGGCAGAAGATTCTCCAGCTCGTTGAGGTGGTGGTAGTGCGTCGCGAAAAGGGTCTTCGCGCCGATGCGCTGCCGGTTGTGGATGTGCTCCGCGACCGCCCACGCAATCGAAAGCCCGTCGAACGTGCTCGTTCCGCGGCCAATCTCATCGAGAATTATCAGGCTCCGCTCGGTCGCGTTGTGGAGGATGTTGGCGGTCTCGTTCATCTCCACCATGAAGGTCGACTGGCCTGTCGCAAGGTCGTCGCGGGCACCGACGCGGGTGAAAATGCGGTCCACGACTCCTATTCGCGCGGCTCTTGCCGGCACAAAGCAGCCGATTTGCGCCATCAGCACAATCAGCGCCACTTGCCTGAGATACGTGGACTTGCCCGCCATGTTGGGGCCTGTGAGAATAATCATCTGCTGGTTTTCGTTGTCGAGGGCGCAGTCGTTGGGCACGAACGGCTCCTC
>JALGUK010000363.1 GCA_029820875.1 Candidatus Zipacnadia bacterium | reverse complement strand
ACCGACCCGGCCGAGGCGTCCGGCCAGCCCGGCTGGACCCTTTACACGGAAGGAGGTGCAGCCGCCACCGGCTCGCGCGACAGCCGCGACTACCACTCCGCACCGGCGAGTTACAGGATAGACTGCAAAAGATCGGGCCGGACCGGGGCGGACATACAGTTCTTCGTCGCTCCATTCGCCATCGAGGCCGGAAAGACCTATCGGCTTTCGTTCTGGGCCAAGTCATCGAGCGCGTTTTATATGAACGCTCCGACCCTGACGCTCCGACCCTGATGAGCAGCAGGCCCCCGTGGTCGAGTTACTCGGCCGACGGCTTCACCAAGAAGCATATCACCACCACTTGGAAGCTTTTCGTGCAATACTACGAGGCAAGCGTCTCGGCCCGGGACGGGCGGCTGACGTTTTTCCTCGGGGGAGTGATGCCCGACGGCGCAGCGATTCACATCGACGATGTCAGCTTCGCAGAGTGCGAAGGCGAATATCTGCCAGTCGACGTGGGCAATATCATTCTCGACCATGAGAAGGCGTGCGGGGTGAAGGTATGGGAGGAGAATGACCTCGACGCGCAAGGGAAGTTTTGGTATGACGAGGACACCCAGGTGCTGAAAATGTACTCCACCCAATGCCCGGCGATTCGCTACGCCGGCCTGGAATGTGCCCTCCGCCGGCACATCATAGATGAATCCGGCGCTTCTTATGTCGTCTACGAGAATCTGGCGCTCAAGTACGGCGGGGCTCACGGCATTGGGGGCGGCGACACTCACCATATCATCGTGCGGGACTGCGATATTTCCTACATCGGAGGCGGGGACCAGCGAGGAGGGAAGGAGACGGTTCGGTACGGCAACGGTATCGAGTTTTGGGGCAACGCCCACGACAACCTCGTTGAGAGGTGCCGGCTGTGGGAGATCTACGATGCCGCATTGACCAACCAGAACAACGCTCCGAACGTGCGGGAATACAACATTTACTACCGCAACAACATCATCTGGAACAGCGAGTATTCGTTCGAGTATTGGAACCGCCCGGAGAGTTCAGTAACGCACGACATCTATTTCGAGAACAACACCTGCGTAGGCGCAGGTTACGGCTGGGGGCACACCCAGCGCCCCGACCCGAGTGGAAGGCATCTGTGTTTTTATAGCAGTCCCGCGCCTGCTCGAAATATCACCATCCGCAACAACATCTTCTTCGAGGCGAAAGGCAATGCGTTCTATGCGCCCGCTTGGCCCGAAGATGCCGTCGCAGCGCTCAGGATGGACCACAACTGCTGGTGGCAAACTTCCGGGGTGATGATTAATCTTTTGGATTCGCCCTATACGATGGACCAGTTCGCCCGCTACCAGGCGGATAAGGGGAAAGAGCCCCACTCCATCGTCGCAGATCCGCTGTTTCGGAATCCTGATGAGCATGACTTCCGCCTCACCGAACAATCGCCTTGCATTGATGCAGGCACCGACGTGGGGCTGACGAGGGATTTCGCGGGCACCCCCGTCCCGCAGGGCGCAGCGCCGGACATGGGGGCGTTTGAGTTGCGGCGTTGACGGATGTTTTGTGACGAATGCGTGGAAGTAATTGCCGAAACCGATGAGGAATACTCCTCACGTAAAGACATCATCTCAGGAGAACCTGCAAGGGAGCACGGAGGAAACTACAATGGGACGCATCGCGCTGGGCCGCTCCGAGTTTCGCGACAAGGTGTACGCCTGCTGGCTGGGTAAGAACATTGGCGGAACGCTGGGCACGCCGCACGAGGGTAAAAAGTACGTCAATAATCTCACGTTCTACGACCCGGTTCCCACTGCACCGTTGCCCAATGACGACCTCGACCTGCAGCTCGTCTGGTTGAAAGTGCTTGAGGACCGAGGCCCAACATTCGGACTGCCGGACCTTGCCGAATACTGGCAGAAGCACCTCAGCGCCTATCCGTGGAACGAGTACGGATTCTGTATCCGCAACCTGAGCCGAGGCCTGCGGCCGCCGGTGAGCGGGTGGTTCGAGAACTATTTTGTTGACGAGATGGGCTCACCCATCCGGAGCGAGATATGGGCGTGTGTGGCACCAGCCGATCCGCAACGCGCATCCGCTCTTGCGTGGATGGATTCGGCGATGGACCACGCCGGCGGCGAGGGGATGTGGGGGGAGATGTTCTGGGCGGCGGTCGAGAGCGCCGCGTTCGTGCTGGATGACCCCCTCACGTTGATTGATATCGGTCTGGCGATGATTCCTCCGTCATGTAATATCGCCCGCGTGATACGCGAAGCCGTTTGGTGCTGGCAAAACGGCGTCCGCTGGGCGGAGGCGCGCGAAAGAATCGTCACCATCTACGGCAACCCCAGCCCGTGCAATGCAATCCAGAACCATGGTTTCACCGTTGTGGGATGGCTCTATGGAGAAGACTTCGGCGGGAAGCTGTGCGCTGCTGTCAACTGCGGCTATGACACCGACTGCACCGGCGCGACGTTAGGCTCCGTACTGGGCATTATCGGAGGGTCGGCTGGCATCCCTGACAAGTGGATTCAGCCCATCGGGACTGACATCGTACTGCACAAGTTCACTGGTCCGTTCAACGCTCCGAAGGACGTGGACGAGCTGACCGACAGAACGGTGGCGGTCGCCGAAGCATTCTCGAAAGTGGAATCGGCCAGGACTGTGCTGGGGGACGAGACCGAGCTCCCCGACGACATCCTCTCGCTTCTGCAGCGTAACGAGGACGCTGATGCCGCCCGCGGGCAGGACATTCGGGCGGCCGTGGAGGCGGATCGGGACGTACATATCACGCTCCACTACCACGGCGGCCCTGTGCTTGCTCCGGGGATTCGTCGCCTGATGTCGGTCTCGTGCCGCAAGGCCGGCCAGCCGGTGACCGACGTGCCGATAGTCCGGGTTGACGTTCCTGCAGGATGGCAGGT
>JALGUK010000362.1 GCA_029820875.1 Candidatus Zipacnadia bacterium | reverse complement strand
AAGCTGCGGGTGACGTTCCACGCGGCTTCGATTGTCAGCATTCAAGAAATTGAAATCTTCGGAGAGCCGGCAAAGATTGCGCCTCGGAGAACCTACAACATCCCGCTGAATAACACCCCGAGTGCGCACGTGAGCGAAGTGGACGCCGACGGAGACGGGCTGGCCGAGGTCGTCCTCGAGAACCCGTTCGTTCGAATGGTTTTCGAGCCTGACGGCGGCATTTGCCGGAGCATGTTGCTCAAGGACTCCAAGAGCGAGCTTGTGGGAGGAACCGGTCGCTACGGACTGCTTCGGGACCAGCTTTGGTCACCGGACACTGACCACGTGCAGACGGCTCGCTCCTCTTAGGGAAGCTCTATGTCTATCGTTTCGTTATAATACGGGTTTGTTTCCGTCACTGTTACATAGTTTGTGGTAGTGGTCCCTTCGGTATCGTCTGGGACCCACAAGTGCATCTCCTCTGTCGTAGCTATGCATACGCTCTCCCACACATTGTTCAAGAGCTCACCGCTCTCAGTCTGCACGATAAGGCTGGTCACCCTGCGGAGTTTGTTTCCCCCCTCCTTCTTGGCACCTTGCGCGGGGAAGGTGAAGGTTTCAGTTGTCTGGCCATACTTGATATGCAGCGCGACTTCGTCATCCTCGGGGACGTACAGCCTCAAGAATACCTTGGTCCCGGGGTCAATCCCGCCTGCGGGCCATAGCTCCCCGTGATCGACCGCCCTCTTAAGCGGGTCCCCGTAGTAGTGATAGAACACATACCACTGTTTTTCGTCCTCAGCCCACGAACACAGTCCTGCCTCGAAATCCATCTCGTCTACCCGCATTAGGCCCAAGTAATTGTAGCCGCCCTCCCCGTCTACAACATCTACACCCTCAAAGTCGTCAGCGGAAGGAAGAGTAATATATCCCTCGGCTTTTCGCCGGCAAGGCTTAGATATGACGCGGCGAAATGGGCTATATGATCGTTCGTCGAGACCTGCCACACCCGCCTCCAATCTTTTCGGCCCTAGTTGCTCTGGCGGCAGCTTGTATAACCCCTTTTCTCCCGAATAGCTGTACCCCTTTTGCGGGTCGATGTAGATCATGTGCTCCCGTTCAGCGGGATCCTCCAGATGTTCGAGCACCTGCTCATAGGTTGCCTACATCTCTGCCTCGATGCGCTGCAGTTCGGCTGTGTCCTCAGGAAATGCAGGGGCCAGAACCCAAAGGGAAACAAATAGAAACACACAACTGGCTAATATTCTTTGCATAATCCACTGACCTCCTTGTTTTGTTCTGTGCGACTTATTCTGACATGCTAGGGCCACCACGGGCCGCGACATTTGACCTTCTGCACCGACAGGTCGTAGAGGGGAACAACTTCGTTTCTTCCCTCGATCTTGACGATGCGGCTGGACAACACCCGGGTCTCAGCCTCATCTATCGTCCACCCGGCGGTACCCAGGAATATCTGTTCGATGGGTGCGCCGTAGTCGTCATGGGTTGTGCTCGGCTGGCTTACTCCCTGGGGCCGGACTCTATACTCCACGGTTTCGGTGCGCACTTGTCGAGGTTGTGCCCCGGCGACTGATCCACCGGACCCGTGCCACAAGCCACCCTCTGGCGAGTAGCCGTAGTCCCTTTGCGGGTCGATATAGACCATGCTGCCGCGCTCTTCGGGTGGCAGACTTTTCAGCACCTGTTCGTAGTGCGCCTTCATCTCTTCTTGTAGCTTTTGCAACTTTGCTGACTTGGCCACTGCCCCTTCGGGAAGTGGAAGGCCCCGAAAAATCCTAATTGTAGTGCGGGGCTGGCTTTCCTCTAAGTCCAGCGATACCCAGTACAAAATAGCCCGGACAGTGAATCCCTGCCATTCCCACTCTATTGTGGCAAAGTCCGGCACACCTGACAGAGCGGAAGTAATGCCACCGTAGCCGATGTCCAAATTGAAGGCGTCAATTATCTCAAAGCGAGCCAGGAGCGGCTCTGAAGAACCAGCAGGTTGGTTGAGAGAGGCCCACTGCATCTCCGCCAGGTGATGCCGGACAGTAAGGATAGGCCCAAGGGCGGTGAACCTATAAGGAGACTCACTGCAGTTTAGTCCGTGGTCAACCTGTATCCACGGGTATTCTTCACTGGTATCAATCCTCACCGTCTGGCAATCCTGTTGCCATTCAACCTCTGCACCCATAGCTCTGGCTACCGGACCAATCGGGCCTACTACGCGGCCCTTAAACAGCCGCGGGGCTACGTCCGTTTTCACCTCCTTTCCATTCACCAGCACACGCAGCGTAGTGTAGGCGCTGGCCCGGATGCCAACCCAAACAATTACGGCCAACCCAGCTACGGCCCCAACTATGCACCATCTCGTTGTCTTCACGATTATTCCACCTTACCTCATCCGGACCCCCCCTCTGTATAAAGATCTGCGAACAAGGAAAGTTCCATTTTCCAGGATCTATCCTCAGATACGGGTTCCACATTATGGCTGTAACGGCAATAGTGCTATTCATTTCTTCCGAAAAGCAAGACATTTCTTTTGTGTGTCGAATATCATGAGAATTCAAAAGTCCCGACGTCACCTTAGCAGCGTACGGATGGAAGCGCGGCACGCGCCGGATGCCCTTCGCGGAGCAGCCTCCTGGCGAAGTGCTGGCGACCATCACGGGCAACGGCCGGCAGCCGCTGATTGTAGCGGGCCGACTCGGCGAGGGCCGCGTTCTCACCCTCACCTATGACACGCTCACTCACACCCCGGGCTACCGCGGGTACGCCGCATTGACTCCGGCCATCAGCTACCGCGGCGACTATATCCTACGCGATGAAATGGCGCGCGTCACCTGGCACTACTGGGAGCATTGGTGGGCCTTGCTGTGCCGGTGTGCGGTCTGGGCGGCGGGGAAGGACTCGGGGATTCGTTTCGAGGACCTTGCGGTAAGCCGAGATGGCCGGGTGCTCAACGGGCGAATCGTTGGGGAACTGCCGCCGAATTCGCGCCTGGACATTGTATTCCGCGACAGGTTCTCGGCGGAGATTGCAACGACGCAAGTCACGCTGGCAGTTGACGGGAACGTCCGCGTGCCGCTTCCCGAAACACTCCGGGCAGGGAAGTGCTTTGCTGATTTAGTGCTGAGGGACGCCGTGGGGGCGTCGGTCGCGTGGGCTTCGGTTGCCTTCGACGGCCCCGAGG
>JALGUK010000361.1 GCA_029820875.1 Candidatus Zipacnadia bacterium | reverse complement strand
GGTCGATTCATCGAGGACCTTTACCGACATGTTCGCATTCAGTATCGCACGCCGACGCAACTGGGACTGCTGGAGCGATTCCACAGGACGCTGAAGGAGGAAGAGATCTACTGGCGGCTGTACGACAGCCCGGCCCATTGCCGGGAGTGTCTGGAGGAGTTTCGCCAGCGTTACAACTGCGTTTCATACTGCCACACTGTTCTATGTGCTTGAAAACGGGAGGGTTTGTTGTGCCGGGTTTGGTACCGCGGGGTTGCCGTTGCGGCTTTTGGCGCGGAGGACAACTGTTCTTGCCGCTTCGGTTTCGAGATCGCAGCGGTTGAACACCCAGGGGCCATCCGAAAGCGGGTGTTCTCCGCGAATCTCGCCTCGTTCGACGGCAAGTCGCAAGGTCCTCGGACTGATGCCGAGAAGTTTCGCGGATTGGGTGAGGTTGAGCCATCCCTGCTGCCGGCGTTTGTGCGGACAGTAGCGCGGGATCTTGTGGTAACTGCGGAGCGATGTCACCCGTTGTCGTGTCCAACGATTGCTGCGGCCGGTGCGTAGTCCGTTGCGATTGAGCACCCCGGCAATCAGGTCATCTGAGCAGATACGAGCAAGGACCCGTACCGCCCCCACGATTTCCTTGGAAGTATGCGTGGCTTGGCCTCGACGGCGACGCGGCACACGCAGTTCGGTATGGATGCCCCCTTTCCAGTGGATCGTTAGGATGATCTCGCCCGCTTCGGAATCGACGTCAGCAATCACATCCTGGATCAAGGTGCGAACGATACGTTTTTTCAGGCGAACGTCTGTTTCGGGGTTGTTCCAAACGGCATCCAGATCCGCGGCAAGATTCTCAAACTCGTCGAGGCTCGCAGGTGAGTTCTCGCAACCTGATCCGTGATGCTTTTCAATTCGCGTCTGAAGATCAACAACGCGCTTTAATGCCTGGTTCCAGCGAGACTCCAACTCGTCAGCAACGAGGCGGTTTTCTGGATCGGCGGCGTCATATTGCTTCTCCGCCCGGGCGGCTTGGTAACGTGCGGCCTGAAGGTCCCGTTCGAGTGCCTTCAGCACGTCATCTTGTCGATCGGCCTCTTGCTGGCTGGCCAGCACGGCTGCCTCCACGGCCTGGGGAGCTATCACGCGAAGTACCTGGTCGGCGATTGCCGCGTCCACCGGAATGCCGCCGAAGCCAATGCACTTTGGTTCGCCACTGTCCAGGTGGCCACGATGGCAAGCGTATCGCAAAACGTCATGATCGCGTCCGGTGTAATGCACCAGCATCCGGCGGCCACAACGCCGACAGTGCAAGATGCCCGCCAGCAGAGCCAACCCTCGCCGGGGCGCTCCCGTGCGGCTGCCTGCCAGGTTGTTCGCGGAGATCATCGCCTGAATTTGCCCAAACGTCTCCCAGTCAATATATCCTTCATAGTGATGAGGGATCAATGCAAGCCATTGCTCTTTCGGCTTCCGTCGGGCGGTGCGGCGCGGTTGACCGTTCTCGTACCGGGGTGCGTGCTCCGTCTTTCCATAAGCATAGGCTCCTCCATAGACCGGGTTGGTCAGTATGCGGTACAGCACCGCATACTTTGGGCGTTTCCAGGCAAGCTCACCTCCAATAGGACGCACGGGCAACTCGCCACGACGCGCCTTCTCCTGTCTCGCCTCGACGGAGCGTTGCCGGAGTAGATCCAGTTCGTATTCGTTCAGGCTTCCCTTCAGGCCCAAGAGCAATCTGTCGTTGCTTTGACGGGGTGCATACACCGTCTCCTGGTCAACCAACAGCGTATCGACAACACGACAGACTTCCACAAGCTGTTGCCATTCGCGACTGTTACGAGCGAATCGTGACACTTCGCGAGCTGCTACCGCACCGACCTTTCCCAGGCACACGTCAGCAACCATTCGTTCGAAGCCAGACCGTGTGACCGTGCCCGCGGCAGAGCGGCCCAGGTCCTCGTCGATCACCTCGATCTCTTGCCAACCCAGCATCCGCAGACGCTGCTGCATCGCGTACTGCAGCTTGCGGCTCTCTTCGTTGTGAATCACCTGGTAGGCCGAAGATTGACGAACATACAATCCGCCTGGCCTCGACCGGAATCGAAAGCCATGGCGGTGCTTTCGGGGTTGGCTGAAACAGATCGAGTTGCCTCTCGCGACAACGAATCAGGACCTTTCGCATCAGCATCTCCTTTCGAGCTTGGATAGGGATGCTGACGTTGTATCACATCACAAGAAGGCGTGGGCGTTGTCGATCGCAGGAGGTCCCGAAGTCGCCGCAAATCATCGCACTTGACGAACGGTGCACCCGCCATTCGCATCACACAGCACACGCCGCGGTCGAACATCCATTGCGGCACCTCGATGCACTTGCCATGATCGTCGCCAGCAAGATGACACTGAAACACCGCTCGATCTTCTCGAACCACCGCCCGATCGATGACCACTTCCCGGCCAAACCACGGATGCCAGGGATAGACGACCTCCGCCCTGGTAATATGGGCGTTGTGTTGTCGAGTTGTACAATCGTCGTCGCCCGCACTGGGCGTTGGTTCCCGCCGAAGGAAGCGATCCGCTGGTGCCGGAGGAAGTGTATCGCGAGGCCCGCTCTATCACCATCCCGCGATGGCAAGGTTGGGCCAAAGGAGCCAAAGAGAAGCTCGACAAGATGTTGACCGAGG
>JALGUK010000360.1 GCA_029820875.1 Candidatus Zipacnadia bacterium | reverse complement strand
CGCTCCATCTCGATCTTTACGCCCTCTTTGGCCTCGACGGCCTGGTGAAGGCCGTCGCTCCACCGGCGCCCCGGCTGGAGGCGTCCGGTGAACTCGTCGACGATAATGACCTCGCCGTCCTTGACCACGTAGTCCACATCACGCTTGTAACAGTGCCTGGCCTTCAAAGATGCGTTGACATGGTGAGCAATCTCAAGGTTGCGCGGGTCGGAGAGGTTGTCGATGTTGAGGGCGCGCTCAACCTTGGCCACGCCATCCTCGGTCAGAATCGCCGTCTTGGCCTTTTCGTCCACGGTGAAGTCCGCCTCCGGCCGAAGTGTGGCTACAACCCTATCCACGACGCTGTACAGTCGCGTGGACGCCTCGGGCATGCCTGAGATGATAAGCGGTGTCCGCGCCTCGTCAATCAGAATACTGTCTACCTCGTCAATAATGGCGTAGTGAAGCTCCCGCTGGACCAGATGTTCCGGTATCACTGCCATATTGTCGCGCAGGTAGTCGAACCCCAACTCGTTGTTGGTGATGTAGGTCACATCGCAAGCGTAGGCCTCCCGGCGCTCTGCAGGCTCGTCATCGTGCTGGATAAAGCCCACCGTCAGCCCCATAAACTCGTAGACAGGCCCGTACCACTGGGCGTCACGCTTGGCCAGGTAGTCGTTGACGGTGACGATATGCACGCCCTTGCCGGTAAGAGCGTTCAGGTAAGCGGGCATCGTGGCCGTAAGGGTTTTGCCCTCACCGGTCTTCATCTCCGCGATCTTCCCCTGATGCAACGCGACGCCGCCCATCACTTGCACGTCAAAGGGCCGCTGGCCGACAGTCCGCTTGGCCGCTTCCCGGACGCAAGCGAACGCCTCGACGAGGATGTCGTCGACTGTTTCACCCTCCTCCAACCGCTGGCGGAACTCGTCGGTCTTCGCCGTCAGCGCCTTATCGCTCAGAGCACTGATCTGAGGCTCCAGCGCGGTAACCTCATCGGCTATACGCTTGAGCCGTTTGATTTCACGTCTACTGAAGAATCCAGTTATGAATTGCAGCATCCTGAAACCCATCTCCTCACATATTACGTCCCGACCTCATCCGTACCCGCTTCCGCCCCCGGCGAACGCGTGGCCAGGAAATGCCTTCGGTCTACTAAAATCCAACCAACCCGATGCCGACGCCGAAGTCGCCGGTCAACTGGTGCCACTTGAGTGTGTAAGTCAGGCAGTGAACCTTGCGAGTGAGCGACAGTGTCTGGTCCATTACTTCCGAAGCCGCCGTGTCATAGCGCACTGCAGCCCCGAGCGCCCAGAATTTCCCTGTATCAAGCTCGAGCCGCACCCGTAGCTCGTTGGGAACGTCCACGTCGTCGAACTCGAACGGTGTGCTCCCGTGCGATGCCCGGTGGATAAATGCGACCTCTCCGAACGTCTTGCGATTCGGCTGGCTTCGGATGCCAAGCTCGCTTTCGAGCACCTCCAGGCTTGATGAATTGCTGTACCAACTCTTGCGATAGCGCAGGCCGCCGAACACTCCCTTTTCGTTGCCGTCCACCCCCTGCTCCAGACCGAGCTTCACGTTTGCACGCGAGGCCTCGGCGCTGGTGGGGTGCTCGCTGTAGCTTCCCACGCTTATGTCCGCTCTCATGTTTAGCTTCGCAGCCTTCGAGACAGTCCATGGCCACGAGGCAAAGGCCTCGGGAAATCTGTCCAGGGTCAGACTGGCCGTTAGTTCGTCCGCCACACCGGCACGACGCGACAGGCGGATTCCTGCTCTGCCTTCTCCCTGCCGTCGGAATACGCTGACCGTGCCCCGCGGGCCGCGCTTGGTTGACAGGAGCAGGTCAACGCTGGCGAAGTCGGACCTCTGGCCGAGGCGCACGGCTCGCGAGCCTGCCACATAGAAGGAGTCAATGCGGCTGTAGCCTGGAATCGGTATGGGCAACATGCTCCCGCGGGTCGGCCTCAGCGACTTGCGATAACGGCCGAGCGACAAGAGGCGCACGCCATACAGATACAGCGCCGCTCCGTGCAGAACCGCTTCCTGCCCTACAGTTGCCTCAATCCGGCGCGCCGAGAACAGGTAGTGCGGGCGGGGCCTGTCGCAGGTGGTAAGCCCTCCGTTCTCGACGTGATACACCGGGCCATCGAAGGAAACACGTTTCCCAGACAGGATAAGCCCGCCGAACTTCGCTCGCCCATTGAGCAGTTCCCCACTTGCCTGCCCCTGGTCACGTTTGAACTTGTACGAGAGCGAGTCGGCTGTCAATACTCCTCCATCCACCTGCAGAACCACGTTCCCCGACGCCTGCACGCTGATGCCGTCGGCGGCGACCGAGAACTCGGCCTCATTGCACTCCAATGCGCCCTGCAAGTGGCTCTTCAACGCATCGGCATCATCCCCCCGGCTGCCAATCGGCAACGCGACAACCGCAATAAGGACAAGCCCCACGCAGGCACCTTGACGACTCAGACGCCCTATCGGCCCGGGTGGGGCCGCAGGCTCCGTTGTGAGCAACGGCTCTCCCTTTCCAACCGTCAAAAGGTCATGCAATATCCTACAGTATTATAACATAGGGTGCCCAAAATGACAACGCGCGCGGGTGATAGGACGGTCTACCATCAAGCGCTTAAAATCCAGTTTAGAGAGGGAAAAAAGTGTTCGTTGCCGTATATCACCTATCGTAGCAGGG
>JALGUK010000359.1 GCA_029820875.1 Candidatus Zipacnadia bacterium | reverse complement strand
TTCCGCGACGGCTGCCTGCAGGAGCAAGTGCTGCACGTAGGGGCAAGTGAGAAGGAAGCGCAGAAGAAGGAGGAAGCGCCGGCGGAATATCCGACCCACATCACCCCGCGGCCGCGGGTGGTGCGCGGTGTGACATATCGCTCCGAGACACCTTTGGGCACCGCCTTCATCACGGTCAACGAGACGGAGGACGGGGAACCGTTCGAGGTTTTCGCCAATGTCGGTAAGGCGGGCAGTGACACCGCGTCGGTTTCGGAGGCCATCGGCCGGTTATGCTCGCTATGCCTGCGCCTGCCGTCTCCGATGCCTCCCCGCGAGCGATTGAAGGCTATCATCGGGCAGCTTTCCGGCATCGGCGGCGGCCGCCAGCTCGGGTTCGGCCCGGATCGAATCCGGTCATTGCCTGATGCGGTTGCCCAGGTGCTCGCCGAACATATGGGTCTGACTGACTCCCATCGGGAGGCCAAGACGGGCCAGCTTGAGCTGCTCAAGGTCGGCGACCTGTGTCCGGAGTGCGGTGAGGCCGCCCTCGTGTTCGAAGAGGGCTGCATGAAGTGCTATTCATGCGGTTATACGGAGTGTTGAACTAACACATCGGCGCCAAGTCGCGGTTGTAGGTGCGAGTTCGAGGAGGGAGTCGACGATGTCGAAAGTCAGACTATCGCAGTGTCCAGGCGGCGGAGCGACGCTTCGGTGGCATCGTCAGTTGGCGGGGTTACGTTACCTGCAATGGGCCCTTGCGAAGCAGCTCTGGTGGTGGGGCATCATTACCCAACTCCCAAAGGACGGCTACCGGGACCTTGTCGAGGGACCCCTATCGATGTTGTCGCGCAAGCAAGTGGAGGACATCCGTCCGCTGGTCGACGCCGTGGTGCGAGCGCATGCACGGATAGCTCCGACGTCCCTGCAGGGAGATGACGCGCGCAAGTACGTCGAAGTGCTGATGGAGCTCGACGAACATATTCCGGAATGGGCTGCCCTCAAGGCGGCGATTCGAAGGCGGTGGTTCCGAGTGAAGCGGGAGGTATGCAACGCGCCCTCCGGACCAGAGAAAGCACTCGACATGCTCCAGGCGTACGTAGAGGTGCAGCCTGTTCGCTCATGCCAGTGCTTGGCAGAACTGGTCTGCCTCGACAGATGGGGGAGGGACGTCACGCGCTACGTCGACAGAGTAGTAGAGGAGCTCCGGCGCAATCGGCAGGCCTATCAGGAGGAGGAATGGGAGATCCCCTATTATGCAGAAAACAGCGGCCGGGAGCCGCAGGTCATCGGGGCTGTCAGACCGTCAGAGCATTCACGTATCTTCTGGTGCTCAGAGCCCGAGCAGGAGGTTGACGACCACTTTCGCTTCGTCTCATTTGTCACCCACTTCGGTCTTTCAGAGTTCCAACCCGTGGCGCAGGAGGCAGAGCAGGTCATCGAAAACCGGATGCTCAACCTGGTAGTCGCGCAGTCCCTGCTTCCGCCGCCATTCAGCCCTGCCTATCAGTGTCGCGCAGCGCGAGTGGCCGCTCAGTTCTGGCCTCTGGTCGACTTACCGGAGACAGTGCGGCGTCTCCGACCATCTTTGGGTCTAATACTCCGCGCAGTCTGGGCGGGCCAGGCGGACGGCTTCTGGGTACACGCACAGTTGCCGGTGGTGGCGGCACCAGGCCGAGCAGATCAATCTGAGTTTCTCCCCAACCCGATGATTACTGCCGCGGCCGCCCTGATGCTACGATGTCTCGGCCGCCACCCTGTGACACAGTGTGCTGCAGACAAGGGCGTCGCATGGCTGCTTGACCATCAGCACCCCGACGGGTTCTGGCGCGACACTCTGGCCGAGCACAACAAGGGCGCAGACTGCGTGCCCTCCCTCGAAGCAACGTGCCTCGCTGTCAAGGCGTTGGTTAGGGAAGACGGCAAAGCCGATAAAGCTGTCGCGCGAGCGCAGCAGTGGCTCTTGAACCAACAGGACTCGTTTGGACACTGGCCGGAGTTCGATGGCTATCCGACGAACGCCCACACGCTTCTCGTGCTGGACACGCTTCGGGAATGCCGAACCCCCCAGAACGTGCGCGCTCCTCAGAGTGACTACCTGCGTAGCAGCTTGAACCTGCTTACCCGTGCGCTTGAAGCGATCGGCGAGGGCGATGACGCTGGAGTTCAGGTGGCACTCATCTTGGCCCATCAGGCAGCTGAGTTGTTTGCGTACGCATGCCTCGAGGTGCGGAACGTTGACATTTTCACAGACCAGCGTCGGACCGAGACCATCGGATTCGCTTGCGCGCTGACCAAGGTCGAGAACCAGCTCCGCGCCGACAAAGAGCTAACACAGGGGACTCACGTGCCGGAACGTCCGAGGTTGAACAGACTGATCCACTTGCGAGGGGAAGTTGTGCACAAGGGCCTGCGCCCAAATACCCAACAAGCCGAAGCGGCCATCAACGGGGCCGTCCTGTTCATGCGGAACTGGTGCGGGCACTTCCACGGCTTTGTGCCCCGCGGCCTCGGTTGATGCCCGAGATCGCCCTTGAATCCGGGGCGAGCCTCTCTCTCCTGCGCCAAACCCCTCCAGCGTCAGCCCCCTTGTCTGTTTGGGAGGGATGGCTTAATTCAGCCAGGCATTCACCTCGCGCCGGCTCTGCTTGCTGCTGTCGGCAGCCAGCTTTTTGCGAACTGCCAGGAATGCCCGTTGTTTCTCGGTCTCGCGGCGCAGCAACTTGACCTCCTGCGAGAGGCGCGCCTTTACCGAGTCCATCTCCAGGAGCTGCTGCTTCTCCAGAAGCGAAACATCGAGATTCGCGGCGACGGAGTAGGATAACAGGTGCGGCTCTTCCGGCAGTTCGACCCTTTTCGGTTCCTTGTCATTCAGCTTCAAAAGCATTGTCAGGTAATCGCAGAACAGTTCTGCGGCGGTGACCCTCAGCTCGTCTATCTCCTCCAGACCGGTGTCACTGTCCTCAGTCGGGCGCACTATCGCCTTCAGGTAAGGCTCCCACTCGCCGATTTCCACTATCCGGAACCGCTGATGACCCGCAATGGCCAGGTTCATCTTCCCGTCGTCCAGATACACCACTTGTAAGATGTGTGCGCTGGTTCCGACCTCGTACGGAGGAACCAGCGGCGCGCCGGGTGGCTGCTGGGACTTGGCGAGGACAACCCCGAACGGCGCGCGTCGCTCAATGCAGTTCTCAATCATCGCTTTGTAGCGGTCCTCAAAGATGTGCAGCGGCAACAACATTCCCGGAAACAGGACTACTCGCAGTGGAAAGATCGGAAGCTCCTCGGGTAACATTACCATCCCCTCCAGTGCAACAGGTTCCGCCAGGACACTCCCAAATTGTGCTTCCGAGCCAGCGGCAACTCCATATTTATTATACCACTTTGTCAGGTCCCTGCAACAGACATTGTCCGAAAAAAATACTGAGGCGGAGAGCGTTTCAAACAAGCTCAAGCGCAAGGTCTGCCGCCCGTGCAACAGCCCCCGGGCTTCCCAGCGAGGCCGTAATCTCGCGCAGCGCGGCTACCATCGTCTCCCGCCTCGAGTCATCTCGTAACAGGCTCATGACCTCCTTGGCGATTCGCTCAGGCTGCATGTCATGCTGAATCAGCTCCGGTACGACTTCCTTGCCGGCGATGATGTTGGGCATCGCCACCAGCGGTACATGGTCAATGTAGAACTTGCGATAGTACCAATGCGCGAATCGAGAGCCGGCATAAACGACCACCATCGGGACCCCCAGGATGGCCGCCTCGAGGGTCACCGAGCCGGACTTGAGCACTGCAACGCTTGCGCGAGCGAGCAGGTCGTGCGAATCGCGTTCAATCACTGCTTCTGCCGGACTGTCAGGGAGGACCTCCCGCAAGAGCGATTCGGGGATGGTCGGTGCGAGGCCTATTCCTATCCTCGCCTTGGGCATCTGGGCCGCAAGCAGTTGCATGGCACCGACCATGGCCGGGAGGATGTGCTTTATCTCCGTCGGGCGGCTCCCGGGCAGAAATGCAATCAGCGGGTGCTCCTGCGGCGCAGAGTCCCGGCGCTTGCGCTGATACGGGGAGACGACGTCAAGAAGCGGGTGGCCTATGAATGTTACGTCCGCGCCCGCCTCCCGAAGGAGCTGCTCCGACCAAGGGAACGGGGTCGCGATCCGAGTTGCCACGCTTGTGATGCGGACAGCTCTTCGGGAATCCCTCGCCCAAGAGCCGGGTGGGAAGTACGCAAAGACCGGCACCCCCGCTTTTTTGGCGTGCGCGGCCAGGCGCAGGTTGAATACGCCGAAGTCGATGGGGATAAACAGCGCAGGGCGCCGGCGGGACACCTCGCGCCGCATGTGGAGCAGGACGCTCGTCATTCTCGGTATCCGGGCCAGCACCTCCGGAAGACCTATCGCGCTTAAGCCCGAACAATCGTAAAGGAGTTCGACCCCGACATCGCGCATCCGCGGGCCGCCTATTCCCCAGAAGTGCAAATCGGGCCGACTACGGTGCATTTCCCGGACCAGGAACGCGCCCTGCAGGTCCCCTGACGCCTCACCGGCCACGATTGCGATGTTCTTTCCGCTCATGGGGTCTTCCTCAGCTCGACCGCCCTCTAAGGAGCTGTCCTCGACTGGCGCCGGTGTGTTCGTCGTGGTCAATGACTACCCGGCCGCCTACCAGAACATACTCGACTCCTGTCGGATAGCGGTGGGGTTGGTCAAACGTAGCAATATCGCTGATGCGCTCGTCAGAGAAAACCACGAGGTCAGCCGCCTGCCCCTCGGCGATGCGCCCGCGCTTGGCCAGTCCTACCCGTGATGCCGGCAGGGACGTCATCTTCCGGGCCGCCTTCTCGAGGCTCAGCAGCCCCTGCTCGCGGCGGTAGCGGCCAAGCACCCGCGGGAACGTGCCGTAAGAACGCGGATGGGGCAACCCGTGTGAGAGCGGGCCGTAGGGCGCACAGGCCAGGCCGTCGGACCCAATGGAACCCACGGGGTGCTTGAGCGCTGCTTGTACATCCTCCTCGCACATCGAATGCATAATTACACCCACGTTGTTGTCTTCCTCGATTATCACATCGAGCATGGCGTCCAACGGCTCCACGCCCCGCTCTTCGGCAATCTGGCCAAGACTCTTGCCAACCAGCGCTTGGCCGGCCTTTGTAG
>JALGUK010000358.1 GCA_029820875.1 Candidatus Zipacnadia bacterium | reverse complement strand
AGTGAAACAATGCGCCGCAGTATATGAGCGCCTTCGCGCCTACCCGCGTCTTGATGCTAATGTCTTCCCCGGCCCAGCAAGCGGCCGAGGAGGAATAACGCACCCGCGCCGACGGCCATTCCAGCCACTGCCACCAATGTATTGTCGAGGATAGGAATTATCTTGGTTCGCTCCTCGGTCACCTCAAGCACCGCCACAGGCCGGGCCACCACACCTTGTTGGCGTCGGTTTTGGACGGATTCTTGCCCGTACCCCAGCCGCCGCCGAAGCAGCACCGGACAGAGGCGACAGGTATGATAAGCTTTTCCCCGACCTTCTCCGGCTTACCGAAGACCTGCTCCACGCTCGCCGTCTTCGTCACCGACATCAACTGCTCAAGCAGTTGACTCGTCCCCATCGTTGTCTGCTCCTCTCAGTACTTGACCTTCACCCACTGCTTTGTCCTATGGCTTTCGAGGACCGCCTCCACAATCGCAATCTCGTCATGCCCGTCTTGGAAGGTGGAGAAGTCCGGCTTGTCCTTTGACGGGTCCTTCCCCTCGAGAATGTAGGTGTAGACGTTGCGCACGAAGTTTTTCAGCCCGTCGGGATAGCCCTCAGGGTGTCCGCCCGGGAAGTGGCAATATCGCTTGGCCGCATCCGACAGCAAGGACGGATCCCGCATCAAGACCTCGTTCGGCCCTTCTCGGCGGCCTATCCAGAGCCGCTCGGGGTCCTCCTCGTCCCAGGCCATCGCGCATTTGCTGGCGTCAATCTCGAAGTACATCCTGTTCTTGCGGCCCGCCGCGCACTGGCACACCGTGAAGACACCGTGCGCTCCGTTATCGAACTCAATCAGGACCGTCCCATAGTCCTCGGTCGTCACGGGGCGTTCCTCATAGTCCTCCGGTGTCAGCTCCTTGCCGGCGTAAGTCTCAATCGGCTTGAGGGGCTTCATGCGGGTCTTGTGGATTATCTGCAGGTCCGCGAAGACCGAAGTGATTTTCAGGCCCGTGGCGAACTGAATCATGTCGCACCAGTGGCTGCCCACGTCCGCCACCGCGCGCGATTCGCCGCCCTCATCCGGCTCGATGCGCCAGTTGTAGTCGGTGGGCAGGAACAGCCAGTCCTGCAGGTACGAACCGTGGACGCAGTAGACCTCGCCGGCCTCACCGCTTGCAATCCGTTGGTGAATCTCTTGGGGGAGCGGATAGTAGCGGTAGTTGAAGTCCACGGCGTTGACGATATTCGCCTCCTTGGCGAGCTTTACAAGCTCAGATGACTCCCGGGAGTTCATTGCCAGGGGCTTTTCGGAGATGACATGCTTGCCCGCGGCGATGGCATCCTTGGTCATCGGATAGTGCTGCGTGTTGGGCGTACAAATGTGCACGACCTGGATGCTGTCGTCGGCCAGCAGCTCCCGGTAATCGCCGTAGGCCGTCTCGATGGACAGAAGTTCCGCCTTGGCCTTGGCCGTCTCGGCGTCAACCTCCGCGAGGGCGGCCATGTCCACGAATCCAAGCCTTCGCACCGCTTCCACGTGCGCAGGCCCGATGAAACCAGTGCCGATAATGCCGGCTTTAATCTTAGCCACGTGTCATTCCCCCGTAACTGTTGGGTAGGACAGGTGTCTCGCCTGCCATCGCGGGCGGGACGCCCGCGCTACCAGTAACCCCGTGTAGGAGCGACCCGCGGGTCGCTTAGTCTTTGTCATTCTGAACGGAGCGAAGCGGAGTGAAGAATCTGGAAGTTGATGTTCTCGAGTGTCACAACTCCGGCAACGACGAGATTCTTCGGCTGCGCTCGGAATGACAGTAAGTAAGGCGTCACAGCTCCGGCAACGACGAGATTCTTCGGCTGCGCTCAGAATGACAGTAAGTAAGGTGTCACAGCTCCGGCAGCGACGAGATTCTTCGCTGCGCTCAGAATGACAACAGGAACGACGGCGTTGCACGCGCGGTACTCCCGCGAGAGCGAAGTTGGTTAGTACTTCACCTTCTCCCACTTCTTGCTCTTGGCGGCCTTTTGAATCGTCTCGAGGACGCACTGCGTCTTGAGAGCCTCAGCAAAGCTGGGAGAAGGGTTATTGCCGGCCGCGATACCGTTCATGAGATCGTACACGGTGTTGATGAACGTGTGCTCATAGCCGATGTTATGCGCCGGCGGCCAGTAGGCCTCCATGTACGGGTGCGAGCCGTCGGTTGCAAGGATTGTCCTGAACCCCTGTTTGCCTTCGGGATCCTCGTTGTTGTAGTACTCAAGTTCATTCATGCGCTCGAGGTTGAACCGCAGGCTGCCCTTACTGCCGTTTATCTCCCACATGTTGCCGTTTCGATGGCCCAGGGCGAAGCGCGTCGCCTCAAATGTCCCAAGAGCGCCGTTTTTGAACCGGCAGATGACCGTGGTCGCGTCGTCGACGGTGACCTTCCCCGTGCCCTCGCCCGCTGCCGCCGTCAGGCCGCCCGTAGTTTCCGCAAGGACAGGGCGCTCCTTGATGAACGTCTCCATGGTGGACGCGAGGCTGTCTACTTCGCCGAGCAGGAACAAGGCGGTGTCCAGCGAGTGGGCCATAAGGTCTCCCAGCGCGCCCGAACCCGCGATTCTCTTCTGCAGGCGCCAGACCACCGGCATTTTCGGGTCCACAATCCAGTCCTGCAGGTACACGGCGCGGAAGTGGTAGACGTCGCCGATGGCGCCGTCCTGTATCATCTTCTTCGCAAGTGCGATTGCGGGCGCGCGGCGATAGTTAAAGCAGACCATGTTGATTACGCCCGCCTTCTCCGCGGCCTTCACCATCTCCTTGCCCTCGGCCACGCTCATCGCCATAGGCTTTTCACAGAAGACGTGCTTGCCTGCCTCGGCCGCGGCGATGGCCATCTTCGCATGTACGTTGTTGGGGGTGGTGATGTCTATAAG
>JALGUK010000357.1 GCA_029820875.1 Candidatus Zipacnadia bacterium | reverse complement strand
GGGCTGCGCTGGTGGAATGTCCGCGGGCCTGAGCGGTATATCGCGCGGATTAGTGCCGGTGCATCGCCTGTGGAGGCCTCTGAGCGGTTGGAGGGCAGAAGGCGCGCAGGGGAGATGCTTCTTGTGGGCCTGCGCCTGATGGACGGCGTCCGTTTCGGCGACGTTGACCGTCGAACGGGCACCGAGTGCCGGGGGGTCTTCGCTGATGAACTGCGGGAGCTGTCGGAGCGAGGTTTGGTATCCGTCACCGATGATTGCCTCCGGCTGACGAAAACCGGCCTGGAGCTGGCTGATGAGGTGGGTCTGTATTTCGTGGATGTATGATGACACACGCCGGACGGGAAGCGACGTGGTTGACAGCATCGCGCAGTCCGCGTATTATCTACGTCAAGAAGTACTGGTGCTATCAGTGGAATGTCCTTTCAGGAGGAACTTGTTAATGACCACGATTGAGTCCGTTTATGCCAGAGAGATATTGGATTCGCGCGGCAATCCCACCGTGGAGGTGGATGTCGTGCTCGAGGGAGGCGCGATGGGCCGCGCGGCCGTTCCTTCCGGCGCGTCCACCGGTGTCCACGAGGCGGTGGAGCTGCGGGACGGCGACGAGAGTCGCTCAAGAACGTCAATGAGAAGATCGCGGAGGAGATTGTCGGCCTGGACGCTACCGAGCAGGTGATGATTGATGAACTGATGATTGAGCTTGACGGAACCGAGAACAAGGCCAACCTTGGGGCGAACGCTATCCTCGGAGTGTCCCTCGCGGTCGCGAAGGCGGCTGCGGAGGCCTGCGGGCTTCCGCTTTACGCTTACATCGGCGGCCCGTCGGCCCGAACCCTGCAACGGCGGCAAGCACGCTGACAATAACGTGGACTTGCAGGAGTTCATGATTATGCCGACAGGCGCCTGTTGCTTTGCGGAGGCGCTTCGCATGGGCGCCGAGACATATCATGCGCTTGCCAAGGTGCTCAAGAGCCGGGGACTGAATACATCAGTCGGGGACGAAGGCGGGTTCGCGCCGTCATTGGACAACACCGAGCAGGTCATCGAGTTGATGATGGAGGCAATCGAGGCGGCCGGCTACAAGGCCGGCGAGGACATCTGCATCGCGCTTGACCCTGCTGCCAGCGAGATTTTCGAGGACGGAATCTACAACTTCAAGGGCGAGGGCGCCAAGCGGACAAGCGCAGAGATGGTGGACTTGTACGCCGAGCTTGTGGACAAGTATCCTATCGTTTCTATCGAAGACGGTCTCGCCGAGGACGATTGGGACGGCTTCAAGCTGATGCTGGAGCGCCTGGGCGACAAGATCCAGGTCATGGGAGACGACCTGACCGTCACCAACGTCAAGCGGCTCGAGAAGGCCATCCAGGAGAAGGCCATCAACTCGATTCTCATCAAGGTCAACCAGATCGGCACCCTCACCGAGACCCTCGCGGCCATCGAAATGGCCAAGCGGGCGAACATGACGGCCGTTGTATCCCACCGGTCCGGGGAGACGGAGGACGCGACCATCGCTCATATCGTGGTGGCCGCCAACACCGGCCAAATCAAGAGCGGCGCCCCATGCCGCACGGACCGCCTCGCCAAATACAATGAGCTTCTGCGCATCGAAGAGGAGTTGGCCGACTCGGCGCAGTATCCGGGGATGGGCGCATTCTATAATCTGCGAGGTTGAGGCGATTGGGGACGGCTGCGAAGGCGAAAAAGAGCAGGAGCATACCGCTCTGGCTGCGCTTGACCCCTCTGCAGCGGGCGCTCGTAATAATCGCCATCGCAGCGGCGGTCGTGCTCCCGCGGATTGACAAGCTCGTGGAGCCTTTCGCGCGCGGATTCGCGCTTGCAGAGCAGATTGTCGAGTCTCAGCGCGAGCTGAAGCTCCTCAACGAGCAGCACGAGTCCCTGACGGCCCGGATGAAGCAACTTAAGACCACCGAAGGGCTGAAGCTGGAGATTCGAGAGTCCCTCGGGCAGGTGGGCCCCCGTGAATATCCCCTGCAGGTGATTGTCCAGCCGCCCGCTCCCAAGGAACCGCGGCGCCCGGCCGCGTTCATGAAGGCGCAGGGACTTGACATAGACACTGCCGCCTTTGCAGTCCGTGATACCGTTACCCGTGCGATAGAAATTCTTCTCAAGTGGGCAGGCCTTGATAGGTCAAAGGGCTGACCGGTGGGCCTGCCGGCTTCGTTTGAACACATTCGCCGGTCTTGTCGGCTTTTACATCAGGGGGCTTATGAGATGAAAAAGAAGGTAGTGCTTGCATATTCCGGTGGGTTGGACACATCGGTCGCAATCCGCTGGATTATGGATACCTACGGAGCCGATGTCGTCGCCGTCGCGGTGGATATCGGTGAGGAGCGCGACTACGAGGGTATCCGCCAGAAGGCGCTTGATGTCGGGGCTGTGGAGTCCTATGTCATTGACGCAAAGGACGAGTTCTGGAACGACTTCCTGGCGAAGGCGCTGAAAGCCAATGCGGTTTACGAGGGGCAATATCCCCTCGCCACAGCCCTCGGGCGGCCGCTTATCGCCAAGGCCACCGTGGAAATAGCCGAGAAGACCGGCGCACATGCGGTCGCCCACGGCTGTACCGGTAAGGGCAACGACCAGGTCCGCTTCGAGGTTAGTTATGCCGCGTTGAAGCCTGACCTTGATGTCATCGCTCCCGCGCGCGAGTGGGGTATGACCCGCGAGCAGGAGATACAGTACGCCCAAGAGCGCGGGATTCCCGTGCCGGTGACCGTCGAGAGCCCTTACAGCATTGACGTGAACATGTGGGGCCGCAGCGTCGAGTGCGGGGTGCTGGAACATCCCGACGTGGAGCCGCCCGAGGATGCCTTCGAGTGGACTGTGGCTCCCAAGGATGCTCCGGACGAGCCCCAGTACCTGGACATAGGCTTCGAGCGCGGGCTGCCTGTCACGCTCAACGGCCGGGCGATGTCCGGGCCGGAGCTTGTCGCCGAGCTGAACCGCATCGGGGGCGCCCACGGCGTCGGGCGAATCTCGATGATTGAGAACCGCCTTGTCGGGATTAAGTCGCGGGAGACTTACGAGGCTCCTGCGGCGACTATACTGCTTGAGGCCCATCGTGACTTGGAGGCCTTCAACATGGAGCGCGATACGCTCCACTACAAGCGGGTCGTCGAAGAGAAGTATGCCGAACTGGTTTACTACGGCCTGTGGTATTCACCGCTGCGGCGTGCTATTGACGCGTTCATGGATGCAACCCAGCAGAACATCACCGGACAGGTTACTGTTAAGCTTTTCAAGGGGAGTTGTGTGGTCGCATCGCGCAAGTCCGAGATGTCACTGTACGACCTGGACGCCGCTACTTACGGCGATACCGACACGTTCGACCACACCGCATCCAAGGGGTTTATTGACCTCTTCGGCCTGCCGATTAAAGTGGCGGCTGCAGTGGCCCGAAAGACAAAGTAGCCCGCCGTTTTCAGCCGGCGAAACCCAACGAAGGGAAAGTGATACCGTGACACGTCCGAAGAGATGAGGAGACGGCCGAGGAGGAGAAACCGCCGCGGGTGCCCATTTCGCAGATAGCCAGCTACCTGGATCGCATGGGGGAAGACGGGTACAAGTACCGGCAGGTTGACGAAAACACGCTCGAGTGCAGGATGATCGGCGAAAACGGCGTCTACGTGACCCGCATACGCGTCTCCAACAAGCTCGACCTGGTATACCTGTACATTCAGGACTACCTCGTCGTCCCGAAGACTCACCGCAACAAGGATAAGATGATGTCCCGCCTGATGGAGCTTAACTTCGAGCTGAACGTGGGGAAGTTCGAGTGGGACTCCCGGGCGTTCAGTACGGAGAACGGGCTTGGCTTTGAGGCCTTTCGGGCTGTCTTCGAAACGCTTCTTGTCACCGCCGACGACAAGTACGAGGACCTCCAGAAGCTTCTTCACAGTTGAGAGGCAGGTTTGTGCTGCTGTCGCATGAAGAAGTTCAGACCCAATAACGCGGGCGAGACGCCCGCGGTACCTGGCATATAGAATTATGCCCACGGTACCTGGGATATAGAGTTACGCCCGCGGTACCTGGCATATAGAATTATGCCCACGGTACCTGGCATATAGAGTTACGCCCGCGGTGCCTGGCATATAGAGTTTACGCCCGCGGGAATTTGTCGTCATAGACCTCCTGCAGACGCTTGTGGGGCCCTCAGGTCGGCGCCTCCTTCGAGAAGATGTGTCGCGAAGGAATGGCGGATGACATGAGGGCTTACGTGGCTCTTGATGCCTGCATCGCGTGCTATCCGGCGTATAAGGCGCCAGAATCCTGACCTGCTGAAGGGCCTCCCGCGCGCTGATAGGAACAGCGTGTTCTCGGTTCTATCCCGCGCGAGCTTCGGACGGGCCTCGAGCAGGTATCGCCTCACGAGTGCACACGCCGCTTGCGCCATCGGGATAATCCGCTCCCGGTCGCCCTTTCCCACGCACCGCACGGCTCCGGAGTCCAAGTTGATGTCCCCAAGCTTCAGATGAAGCAGCTCCGAAACCCGCAGGCCGGTGGCGTAAAGGGTCGTGAGCATTGCGGCGTCGCGCAGACCGGTGCATGTACGCACATCCGGTTGAGCAAGCAGCGCTTCAACCTCCGCCACGGAAAGCGACTCAGGGATGCGCTTGTCTCCCCGCCGGGATTCAACCGCCGCGGTGATGTCGGGAACGGGCAGCCCGTCACGCAACATGGAGCGGTAGAATGTGCGGATTGCGGAGAGCTTGCGGGAGACCGTAGAGCGCGCCATTCGTTGCCTGTGCAGGTTCTCCAGGTACACAAGCAGGTCGTCCTCGGTGCTGTCTTCGAGCTGTGTGCGACCTCGTTCTTTCATCAGAAACAGGATGAACTGGGAGCAGTCGCGCCTGTAAGCTTCGACTGTGTTCGGCGAAGCCTGCCGCTCTACCTCGAGAAACTCTATGAACTGTTCCAGGCGTTCCTGCACGGGACATCTCTCCGGGTGTCATTATACCGATATGCACTCGTCCCTGCAAGCGCCCGTACGTTGACGCCGTGCTGCAAGCGTGGTACAATCCGCGCCTCGGAAGGTGACAGACCATGCTGGTCCTCAGACGGCTGTACCGCTATATCAAACCACACTGGCCTGCCGTCACAGTCGGCGGCATAGCGATGGTTCTTTCGACATTGGCCGGCATCTATCCGCCGTTGGTCCTAAAGTACGTGTACGATGATGTCATAACCCCTCATCGGCCGGAGCTTTTGCCGCGTGCGATAGGGCTGTTGACATTGAGCCTCCTGTTCGCCTCGCTGTTCGGGGCGATTCGGACTCGACTGATGCACATCGTCGGGCAGCGCTTCACGACGGCGATTAGAATAGACGCCTACGAGCATCTGCAGAAGCTGTCGCTGCGCTACTTTGACCATCATCAGACCGGGGAGATAATGTCCCGGGTGACTAATGATGTGGAAGCGGTTGAAGACTTCGTTGTCCATGGGACGGATTACCTGGTGGTCAACAGTCTCAA
>JALGUK010000356.1 GCA_029820875.1 Candidatus Zipacnadia bacterium | reverse complement strand
CCTGCCGCCGAAGTCTTCAGCCTTGCGTCATCCGAGAAGTATCTCACGGAATCACCTCTCTTCCTCTTGACCCTTGCGTAATGAATACCGCACATGCCGCTGGACAGCGCACCATTCCTAGCCGGGGCTTTGCTCCCGAGGCCGCCTGCATAGGCACAACGCCACAGCTACGGGGGTGGTCGAACGCTGAAGTCGTATCCCGACCTCTTCATCTCCTCAAAAGGTAGCGACTTGTACAGGCCCTGCAAGAATCCCCTCGCGGCGGTTTTCGTAGCACCCGGCGCCATAGCTCCCTGAAGCCCAACTGCCGCCGTATAGTGGCTTTGGTATCCGTTCAAGATACCAACTCCTGTATTCAGGTGAAATCGCCAGCCCACCGCATTGTCTAGCAGGTGCGTTTCGTAGGCTTCCGCCTCAACAAACCTGACGTAGTTAGCTGTCGTGACTCCTCCGTACAGCGCGTCCAGCAGCCGATATATATTGTTTTCCGGATTGTTGGTCTTGGCCTGTCTGTCCTGCTCACAGTGCTTCTTCTCGTGGTTGGCCGCGGACGTCATCCCCTCCCGCATGATCCCATTCGTCCATACCGGGGCCATCATTATTACGCAGTAAATCTCGACTCCATTACCGGTCCCTCCGTTGCTGGCCTCTCCGGAATAACCTAGCCCCAGCGCCGTCGCGTATTGGATTCGGTTCCCGTTGTTGATGACCCGAAGCTGGTAGCCTGCGGCTCCGAAATTTGCCTGAAACCACCCTTGGGAGAAATTGCCAGTCGGGTGGGTATTGTCAAAGGTAATGGGGTTGTTGTTGTTCCAGGCTGCAAAAACGGTAGCCACTTCGTTGTCTCGCCCGGCGGCGATGTTGATTGCAGCCGTGGCTGTAGCGCCGTTACCTCCGCCGCCTGTTAGGTTGACAGTAGGGGCAGCCGTGTAGCCAGATCCTCGGGCCGTCACCGTGATGGCTGTAACAGGACCCGCTTCCGCCTCCGACCCAACACCGACCGTGCCTTGGCCAGGCTACCTCTCCTCATGCTCGACTGGCTCGTACCCGATTACACCACCCGCGAGCAATTGTCCTTGAGGGGTTACCATGTACCTTGGTATCCCTAGCCTTCGTAGCGTTGTAGTACTAGGCGCCGGCTCTGCCGACCACGTACGCTGCGTACTTGTACTCCTTACTGTTGGGAAACTTGGCCTTGAGCGTGGCCAAATGCCTCCGGGCTTTCTGGAAATAGCGTTGCTTCACGCAAGTCTCTACCAGGACCGACAAAGCTTTGGGCGCTAGGAAGAAATCTTCGTAGTCCCCTGCTCTCTCCAGTGACAGCATCCCACGGGCGAGCTTGTTGCTCCCGGGCGCACAATAGCTGCGGCCGAGGGAGAAGGCCACGTAACGGGCATACCGACTTTCCGGAAACTTCGAGAGAAAGTCCTCCTGCTTGTGCAGGACTTTTCGGTCGGGCGCGGTCGGGTTCCGACCGAACGTCAGCATAAGGAAACCCGCATAGGACGCCCCCTCGACCGGCTTGTGTTCCAACTCCTTGAGGAATTGGTATGCCGCGGCATCTTCCTTCACCGGGTCCTTGACCTGGACGGTGATAATGTTCGACTCAATCTGCGTCTTGCCATCCAAAGCTCTCAACGTGGCCTTGATCCGGTAGTTTCCGGACGCCGGGAAGACATATCGTCCTTTGCCAGCATCATAATAGAGGTACGCATCCACGCTGTCAATCCGTCCCGGCTTAAGGGCGTGTTCCGCTGGTTCCTCTATGCCAGCGACTGGCCAACCGCCGGCCATGAATTCCTCGAAAGGGCCTTTGGGCGCAGCAACGTGTAGCTTCATAAAACCCGTGTTCGGGGCTATGCAGGCGTGTCCCCTCACCGGCTTCCCGGTGTTGTTCGATAGCGTGATAGTGACGGGCACCGGCTCCACAGGAAGAGGGTTCTTGCTCAATGGAGCAATGTGCAGCGTCAGGCGAGCGAAATCACCGGACCCCTCGGCCCTTGCCCCTGCACAAAAAGCAGCCGCAAAGCAAAGCGACAACACTGCAGAGTGGACAAACCTCCTGATCATGATCGTTCTCCTTCGCAGAGGAGTCCATGCCGTATCCAGCTTACTCCGTGGGTAGGGCGTTGTTCAAGACGAGCTACGTGCCGGGCGAAGAAGGCTTCGTCCGGATAGTGTTTATATCGGCGTCACTGAACTTTTCTTGTGCGGCAGCCACAGGGAGAGTCGCGCTCATTATTGTATTCGCCGTGTGATTCCCACTTTCAAGCACCTGGTGCCCTATCTCATGTCCGACGACCTGCTTCTCAAGGATTGTAGCATTCCAACTGTGCTCTGCGGCGGTGTCACGTATGGTCTCAAGGTAGATGAGGCCGATCTGATGGTTTGTGCTATGAGCGTGACCGTAATGCGCGTTCTCCGAGTCAGGGTCGTTGTCATGGTCGTGTCCATCCTGGTACGCGCCCAGCACGTAGACGACCCACCAGTCGTTGGCTTCATCGTCGGCCGAGCCCCTGGCTGCGGCGGTCGCCAAGTCACCATTGGTGGTCGTCGCTCCCCCCACGTTTAGGTCGAACTGAACATTATTTGTGCCCCCTCTGGCATCGTTAACAGTGTCGATATAGCAGTCATCGAATAGGTCGTCCAGGAGGCCCGTATCCGGGTAATCGGGCGTGGTTTTGGTATCGTCATCGGTGAGGCTTGCGAAGGCGCCCTGTCCTGGGTTGGCCGTCACCACGACCCAGCTATTATTGGCTGCAGTATTATTGGCTCCCGCCCCGGTTATCACTGTGAAGTTGCCGCCCTTGACCAGCGTGCCCTTCTCGTACATGTCATTGTCCAGGAGCGTCTGGTTCGTCGTTGCCCGCCAGTTATTGCCGGCGGCAACAGGCGGGTTGGGGATGTTGCCGGCCACCACGTTGCCTTGTACAGCGGCCATAGAGTCCAACTCGACGTGGAGCTTCCGCCACACGGTCAGCATCTCGGTGATCTTGACGACCTTGGGCTTCGATGCGTTCCCGCTGTCAGCCTCGGCCTGAGTCACGTGGGCCAGGACCGTAGCGTTGCAGGATGCGGCTACACGAAAATTGTCGCCCGGCTGCATGGAAACAGTCATTATTGGCTTGGCGACGCCCTGGGCATTGGTATCCGCGTTGGTGGTTGTTTGCCCTTCGAACCCCGCTCCCGTGCCCTTATTGTCCGGACCCGCTGTCGGGTTGGTCCCGTCGATGGGAGCGGAGTTCGAAGAAGGATCGTCCACATCCCACATCTTGAAATAGACCTTCGCGCCGTTGAACACGGGCGTAATGGTGGCCTTTACGTATACCTTCCTACGATCGGCGGCGGAAGCGTCGTTGTACGTTTTCTTGCCCGGAAAGATGCGCTTTCCGCCGTTCGCGGGGGTGGCAGGGTGGCCATCAATGGCGGTGTTGACCCCATAGGTTTCCCAAACCAGGGTGTTTACCTTTACGATGGTCACTTTGCCTGAATCAGTGAGCTTGGTGTCCTCGTCCGGCTCGATCTGATACAGTCACGCCCGCGTCATCGGCTTCGATCCAAAGCGTGATTGTCAAAACCGTTCCATAGTAGCCATACCAGGTAGGCGGATCTGGGGGATTCAGGGGATTGTACGAAACCTCCACGGAGCCGTTCCCGACCTGGTTGCCGCCGGTCTCGCTGTCCCAGGAGGTGACGAAGCCGCTAGGGGATTGGCTGATCTCGATCGTGCCAAAGGCGTGCGGGGCGCCGCCGCTGGCGGTGACGACGATCAGGTGCCGGGCGCCATGGGGACTGACAGCGCCCGGATTCATTTCCAGTTCTTCTGTCGTGCCGACGTCTATGTCGACGACACATGCAGAGGCAGAGACACACACGACCAACAGCGCTGCCAGCGACAGGAGTGTGCGTTCA
>JALGUK010000016.1 GCA_029820875.1 Candidatus Zipacnadia bacterium | reverse complement strand
TCCTTGCACACCTCTGAGACGAATCTGTCCACGAACTCACGCCCTCTGAGCTTGGTCAGCATGTGCAGGTATTCGTAGTCCTCCATCCCCTCGCGAACCATCTTCAGCCGCATAGAGGCCACTGGCCCCTGGATACCCGCATCCTTCCCAGGGTAGAAGAGGGAACCTTCGCCATTGTACTTCTTATAGCATGTCGCCGGATCGCGCCAGGGGTCGTCCACGTCCCAGTACACGGTGGCCCAGTACAGCAGCCCTGTCATCCGACTGCGCCAGCTCATCCACAGTGGGATGCGATAGTTGAGAAGTGGGAAGTCCGTCTGCCACCACGGCGTGGGCTTCTCCCCCTGGCACAGGGCTGTGTAGGACCAAAGTTCCTCCCCTGCTGCGAGCCGCTCAGCGGCGGTCTTGGGGTCGTGCAGCGGCCACAGCGGGCACCAGATGTCCACTGCGCCGAAGAGGTCGCCCCAGTCCGGATTCTGCGGGATGGTCTGTTCCGTGCACATCACCTTGAGGTTCGGGTTTGCCTCGTGAATCAGCGCCGCCCGCCGGCGTACCTTCTCGTAGGCATTAGCATCGTTAGGCTCGTCGAAGACGTAGATATACTGCAAGTCCTCCCACCCGTTCTCGACCAGGTAGGCATATAGGTTTCTCAGATACGTCTTTGTCAGCTCGCGGTTTGCGTCCGACAGAGCGCCATAGGGGAAGGCGTTGAGGGCGAAACAGTTGATGTGCAGGTCATTGATGTAGTGCTTGAGGATAGGGTGGGACTCGGTGGCGTCAATGCTCCCGTCAGGGTTTGCCCGGGGCAACGCCTCGGCGAAATCGGTCGGCATGACCTTGTGGGCAATCAAGGCCTCCTCGTAGCGCCGAATCAGGACAGTCGTCTCCTCGCCCTCGGCGACTTCGTGCCACTTCGCGGCCCGCCCAAGCCCGCCGAAGGACGACTTGCAAGTAGGCCGGTCCGGAAGCGCGAAGCGACGGACCCGCAGCTTGAAACGCGCCCTCTTGCGAAATGGCTTCCCCTGTGCCAGCCTGCCCTCGACGAGGATTGCACCCTCGTAGGTGCCGGCGCTCATGCCCTTCGGTACGTACAGGTCCACCCAAATCGGCTGGTTCTGCCCTTTGGGCACCGAAAAGCCCTGCCCCCGGTACTTGGCCGACGGCAGAAGCGGATAGCCGGTTCTTTTGAGGTCCATCGGAATGAGTGCGTCGGGATACCAGCCCGGCTTGGCGTCTGAGCGCGGGCTGGGGGTCTTGATGTGGATGAAATGCTCTCGGTATAGAAATACCTGCTCCGCCGGGAATAGACGGCCTCCATCCGTGGGTCTCCACTGAGTATCAAACCGGGCATGAACATCGTTGACGGCCTCCTCGCCCGCCGTCAATACAATCTGGAACGCCTCCCATTCATTCTGAGCGGCCGCAAGCTCCGCCGACCAGTCTGAGGGCGGGGTCCTGGGCATGATGCGGCTTGTCGGGGGCGCCGTCCACAGCGTGGGAGCGGTCGGCACAGCGGTAAGACTGGTCCAAAGAACGAGGGTTACGGCAGAAACGGGTAACATGGGAGTACCTCCTCCGCGATACCGTGTCACAAAGTTTGGCGCACAAAGAGGTTCGTCGCAGGAATTGGAGAATCCTTGAAAGAACAGAATGTCGTTGAATCCTCACGGGTTGAAGGAATAGCCGTTTGCACGTAGAAAGGTTATTATGATAAGCGGTTAAAGGAACATGGCAGAGACCGCTGCGGGCATGCGAGTGAAGCTGTAGTAATTTGTGTTCAAATTTCCGTCCACGTCTAATTCTACCCTAGGGGGGCACGCCTATGCGTGATTTTGCTGCGTTCATCGTCTGTGTGGGGTTGGTAGTCGTTCTTGGAAGTCTCCCGGCGTTGGCAACGCCGACCATGTATGGGTACTCGGGGTTGTTCATTGCGCCGACGGCGGATGTCCTGCCGCCGAGTAGTTTTTCGGTTGAAATGGCAACGATGGACAAGGAGGATTTCGACCTGGAGTACTGGTCCATTACGGTCGGGACCCGTAACAACGTCGAGGCAGGCTTCGTGAAGTTCCAGCCTGGTCCGCCGGTTCAGGAGAGGACAGTTTTGCACGCGAAGGTCGTTCTCAAACCCGGAGGCAATGACAAGCCGGCCGTGGCTGCTGGTATCTTCGACCCGACGGACGAGTTGGACTCCACGGTTTACATAGTTGCATCACAGGAAACAACGCGTCCGCTCGGAACCGCTAAGGGTAAGAACGCCGTGCTGTATCGCGCCCACGCCGGCTTCGGGGGCGGGTTCATTGACGGCTTCTTCTTCGGGGCTGAGGTTTCCGTCGGCGACAAGCTGGACCTGATAGGGGAGTGGGTCAACAGCGATTTCAACGCCGGTGGCCGCTTCCACTTCACTAAAGATTTCACTGCCGATGTGTTTTTCCAGAACATGGATACATTGGCATTCGGTGGGGCATATACTGGCACGTTCTGAGCGTCTTGTGGCATTGGCAGCGAAAACTGAGGCGGTCGAGAGCGGCAGCAGGCCCTCTCGACCGCTGCTTATACTCTGTCCCGAAGTTGAGCTGCTTATTGCATAGCTAAAAGGGTGACTGTAATTGCTGCGCAATTTTCTTTGCTGCGTGGACGGCTCGCGGCACAGTGAGAGTGGGGTGCGTCACGCGGCCCACCTCGCCGCGCGTTGCGGAGGCAGAATCGAACTGCTGCATGTTGTCGCCGCTGCAGCGTCCGCAGAGGATGACGAGCTTCTTACAGGCGAGCCCGCTCTCAACGTTGAGCAGCCCCCGGAAGCCCCGGAGGAGCTTGCGCCGCCGGATGCGGGCATCGAGCGTCCCGAGAGAATGCTCTCCCGCATGGTGGATATCTGCCGGGCCGCCAACGTGGGCTGGACCGTGTCAACCCTGGCAGGCGAGCCTGCAACTCGGATTCTGGAGCGTGCCCGTGTCGCTGATATCGTAACCGTTGGTCGGCATGGCGAGGGGAGGGACGGCCCGGGGACGGGAGTCGGGTCAGTCGCCCGCCGCGTGATGGCTCGCACTGAGCGCCCGCTGCTCGTGGCGACGCATACATTCATCGAGCCAGCAAGACTTTTGGTTGCCTATGCGCAGTCGAGGAAGGGACGAGCTGCTTTGCGGGTAGCAGCGGAGGTTGCAACATACTTGGATGCCGGCCTGCTGGTCGTGTCGGTCGGTATGGACAAGCTCAAGGCGAGGCGGGCATTGACGGGAGCCGAGGAGTACTTGCGGGCCTATCGCCTCGATACCGAGTTTCTTTACCGAAGAGGTACTCTCGGGAACGTAGCGCCGGTATTATGCGCGGAGCGGGAATGCCAGATGATAGTTGTAGGCGGATTCGACAGTTGGTCATTCTGGGGTCGGCTTGTCGGCGATGTGTCTGGTGGTGTCCTGACTGCCACACGTTACCCCGTATTGCTTTGCCCCTGATATAATCGCTTGCAAATCCCGGCAAAAGTGTTGACAAAAACGCACGCACTTGTATAATATAGAACGAATTAGCACTCTCCTGTCGAGAGTGCTAATTCGTCGCCCAGGCATGCATAAACACTGGGCAAGTTCAAATAAAAGGGTGGTGAAGGACTTTGATTCAACCCCTGAGTAATCGAGTGCTTGTGCGTCCTCTGTCAGAGGATGAGCAGACCAGCGGCGGTATCGTTCTTCCGGATTCAGCGAAGAAGAAGCCGCAGGAGGCGGAGGTCCTGGCAGTGGGACCTGGACGGGTGCTTGACAATGGCGAGCTTGCGCCGATGACCGTGAAGAAGGGTGACATTATCATCTACCCCGAATACAGCGGCACCGAAGTCCGCATCAACGGTGAGGACATGCTCATCATTGACGAGGACTCCATCCTGGCCATCAAGGAAGACTCCGGCAAGAAGAAAAAGAAGTGAACGGCTCTACGCCGCAGAGGGACCATGTGTAAGCTATGATTGGAACCTTGCAAAGGGAGGGAAATGCCTAAATGCCAGCTAAGCAAATCGCTTACGAAGCAGAAGCACGCAGGGCTCTTGAGCGAGGCGTGGACGCAGTCGCTGATGCTGTCCGCGTGACGCTCGGTCCGAAGGGACGCAATGTCGTGCTGGACAAAAAGTGGGGCTCTCCGACGATCACCAAAGACGGCGTCACTGTCGCCAAGGAGATAGAGTTGGAGGAGCCCTACGAGAATATGGGCGCTCAGCTGCTCAGGGAGGTCGCCAGCAAGACCAATGATGTGGCTGGCGACGGGACCACGACGGCAACCGTTCTCGCCCAGTCCATCGTTAAAACGGGTCTGAAGAACGTTGCCGCTGGCGCAAATCCGATGATTGTCAAAAAGGGTATCGACAAAGCGTGTGAGGTGGCCGTCGAGGCAATCCGCAAGAATGCCATCGAGGTGAAGGACCGCGATGCGATAGCAAACGTCGCGTCCATCGCCGGCAATGATGCCGCTATCGGCGAGTTGATAGCTGATGCAATGGAGAAGGTCGGCAAGGACGGGGTCATCACGGTCGAGGAGTCCAAGAGCCTGGAGACCTCGGTTGAGGTCGTCGAGGGAATGCAGTTCGACAAGGGCTATATCTCCCCGTACTTCGTCACCAATGCCGAGGCGATGGAGGCTGTCCTGGAGGAGCCCTATATCCTCATCTTCGAAAAGAAGATCAGCGCGGTCACAGACATCGTGCCTCTGCTCGAAAAAGTGGCGAAGGTGGGCAAGCCGCTTTTAATTATCGCTGAGGATGTGGAAGGTGAGGCCCTCGCGACCCTGGTCGTCAACAAGATTCGCGGCATCGTCAGTACTTGTGCCGTGAAGGCTCCGGGCTTCGGCGACCGCCGGAAGGCTATGCTTGGCGACATCGCGACACTGACCGGCGGCACGTTCATCTCGGAGGACCTCGGCATCAAGCTCGAGAATGTCGAGCTGAGTGAGCTGGGCCGCGCCAACCGAGTGACTGTTACCAAGGACGACACCACAATCGTGGAGGGAGCCGGCTCCAAGGAGGCGATTGCGGGTCGCATCGCTCAGATTCGGACCCAGATTGAAGAGACTGACTCCGATTACGACCGCGAAAAGCTCCAGGAGCGGCTCGCCAAGCTCGCCGGCGGTGTGGCGGTTATCAAGGTTGGTGCCGCGACGGAGACCGAGCTGAAAGAGAAGAAGCATCGCTTCGAAGACGCGCTTTCGGCCACTCGAGCCGCCATTGAAGAGGGCATCGTGCCCGGCGGCGGACGGACGCTGCTTGTGGCCGCGGACGAACTCGATGGTATCGAGGCTGACGGCGACGAGGCCGTTGGCATCCAAATCGTCAAGCGTGCCCTGGAGGAGCCGCTGCGCTGGATTGCCCAAAACGCCGGTTGGGAGGGCTCCGTGGTTGTGCAGGAGGTTACCAAGTCACGGAGCAAGAAGCGGGGCTTTGACGCTCTTGCCGAGGAATACGCAGACCTCATGGAACGAGGTATAGTCGACCCGGCCAAGGTATGCCGCTCCGCCGTCGAGAACGCTTGCAGCATCGGCGCGATGGTGCTGACAACAGAAGCCCTTGTGGCGGAGATTCCAGAGGAGGAGAAGACCCCGCCGATGCCACCCGGCGCAGGAGACTACGGAATGGGCATGTAGCTGAGCATCTACTCCCGTTCCATACGTAAAGTTGGCAGCCCCCTCCGTAACAGAGGGGGCTGCTTCTCTTTAGATCCCGCCGATGTTTCTCAGGCGTATTCGAAGCTTGTAAGACCATTCATGTCGCTCAGTGCGCTCAGTTCATCCAGAACGCGGCCTGTACCCATTGCCACAGACGAGATAGGGTCGTCGGCCACATGCACGGGTATGCCTGTCTCCAACTCCAGCACGCGGTCTATGCCCACCAGCAGCGCTCCCCCGCCCGTCAGTGTGATTCCACGCTCAATAATGTCAGCGGACAGCTCGGGTGGGGTCTGCTCCAGTACGCTCTTGACCCGTTCGACGATGGACATCACGGGCTCTGCCAATGCCTCGCGCACCTCCGCCGAGTTCACTGACACCGTCTGGGGCAATCCGCTTACCAGGTCCCGTCCCCGAACCTCCATCTCGGTCTCCTGTTCCAGTTGGAATGCGGAACCGATTGTAATCTTGATTTCCTCAGCCGTTCGCTCGCCTATCAGGAGGTTGTACACCCGCTTGATATGCCGCACGATAGCCTCATCCATGTGGTTCCCGCCCAGGCGCAGAGAATCGCTGGTCACAATGCCCCCAAGCGATATCACAGCCACATCGGTCGTCCCGCCGCCGATGTCCACCACCATGTTCCCGCCTGCGTTCGCAATCGGCAGCCCTGCACCGATCGCCGCCGCCATCGGCTCCTCAATGGGATAGGCCTTCCTGGCACCGGCCGCGACAGCAGCCTCCAGAACCGCCCGCCTCTCAACGCCGGTCGCTTTCGCGGGGATGGAAACAACCACGACGGGCTTCATTAGTCCGAAGAGGGTAGAGCGGCGGCCCGCCACCTTTCGCAGCAAATATGCGAGCATGTCTCTGGTGACGGTATAGTCTGCGATGACGCCGTCGCGCAGCGGGCGTGTCGCAACGATGTTGCCCGGCGTGCGCCCCAGCATCAATCGCGCTTCTTCACCGACCGCGAGGGTACGGTTGGTGGACTTCTCAACGGCAACCACAGACGGCTCGCGAAGGACGATGCCGCGCCGGCGGACGTAGACAACGATATTTGCTGTTCCGAGGTCGATGCCGAGAGCTTCAACTAAGCCAAACATAATCTTCTCTGGCGCGGATTCAGACCGATTCTTACGACGTCGCCTCCAAGCCCTCGCAGTTTCTCATCCATGCGCTCATAACCGCGGTCAATGTGCGATGCACCCGTAAGCTGGGTCTCCCCGTCGGCCGCCAGCCCTGCAATCATCAGGGCTGCGCCTGCTCGCAGGTCCCGAGCCTCAATCGGGGCACCGGAAAGACGCTCGACGCCGTCTATGACAGCAGTCTGGCCGAATGTTCTGATATTGGCACCCATACGGCGCAACTCGTCCACGTAATTGAAACGTGCGTCGTGAAGGGTCTCCTCCATAATGCTGCGCCCGTGTGCGATGGACATGAGGACAACGGTCTGGGGCTGAAGGTCAGTGGGGAAGCCGGGATAGGGAGCGGTCATGGCGTCGAAAGCTCTCGGCCGTTTGTCGCCGATCGCCCGAATAGTATCACCCCGGGTTTCAATCAAGACACCGGAGTCGCGCAGCGATTCGAGAAAGACCCCTATCCAGTCGGGGTTGATGCTTGTGACTGTAACGTCGCCTCGGGTCGCCGCGCCCGCCAGGAGATAGGTACCCGCCTCTACGCGGTCCGGAATCACACGATGGCGACAGCCGCGCAAGCTGCCCGGTGGCACCCCCTTAATCCTCAAGCATGGCGTTCCAATCCCGGAGATGTCGGCACCGGTTTCCACGAGAAAGCGTGCACAGTCCACGACCTCCGGCTCGCGGGATGCGTTCTCAATGACCGTAGCGCCGTCAGCCGTTACCGCAGCCATCAGGATATTGACCGTAGCGCCGACGCTGCAAAAGCGGGGATTTAGATAGATCCGCGCTCCGTGCAACCGGCGGGCCTTGGCATGCATAACTCCGTGCCCCTCGTGAATCTCCGCGCCGAGGGCCTTAAAGCCAGCGATGTGAAAGTCCACAGGGCGGCTTCCGATAACGCAACCGCCTGGCAGCGGAACCCGCGCTTCTCCCAGGCGGGCAAGCAGAGGTCCGGCCACATAGAAGGAGGCACGCATCTTGCGTACCAGTTCATAAGGTGCTTCGGCACACGACAGCGACGTGGAATCTATCTTCAGGGCTCCCGACGGCTGGAACTCAGTACGTGCTCCCAACGCCGAAAGCATCTCAATCATTGTCGCGACGTCATCGATATCCGGAACGTTCTCGATAATCGTCGTGCCATTTACTAGAAGAGAAGCTGCCAGAAGCGGCAGCGACCCGTTCTTACTTCCACTAACTGCGACAGTCCCGTGGAGCGGCTGCCCCCCGGAAACGTGAAACCTGTCCACAGTTGTCCCTCCCAGATGCGAATTCGCCAGACGCCTGGGCTCGACCGATGCTGCGACCCTTACCATGAAAGCACCCAGCCGAGGCCAAATAACACTATTTGCTCTGTCTCGGCCAGACGCTGACTGCAATGGGGCTGATGAAGATAGTTCAGTCCGGCCCTTGACGAAAGGCTAAATCCACCTCCTTCTTGCGCCGGCCTCGTCACGCATATTGTATCACAAACTGCCGAGATTGAGGAGAATTTGTAAAAAATAAGTGACGTCGCTCACTAACTTACACTTGTATATTCAGTCTGCGCTCGCCGATTCCTTCCGCCCAACTTAATTCTCCTCTTTGCCCTGAGCCGCCTTCAGGCGATTCAGCGCCCGCATGAGTGCCACACGCGCCCGCTCAGCATCAATACCTTGCTGGCGCTCCTGTTCGTAGAGGCGTCGCCGGGCCCGCTCGGCGGCCGCCTGCGCGCGTTGAGTGTCAATCTCATCTGACCGTTCAGCAACATCAGCCAGCACAACTACCTCATTGTGGCTGCATTCCAGGATACCTCCGGTCAGGGCCATCCGCAGGACCTGACCGTCTGCCAGAGTGACCTTCATGATACCTAATCCGAGCTCGGCAATCAATGGTGCACGCCCCCGCAGGATGCCGAAGTAACCTTCCACGCCGGGCGCCACCACCGATACTACTCTTTCGTCGAACACAACTCGCTCTTGCGTCGCCACTTGAAGCCGGAATGCGTTGTCGGTGTCCATCGGTTCAGAGTCTCCCGGCCTTTTCCACGGCCTCGTCTATGCCGCCCACATACATGAATGCCTGCAGCGGTAGATCGTCGTGTTTCCCCTCGATGAGTTCCTTAAATCCCCTTATCGTCTCCTCAAGTGGTACGTACTTGCCCGGAGTCCCGGTGAACTGTTCGGCCACGTGGAACGGCTGGCTGAAGAAACGTTCGATACGACGTGCACGGGCAACGGTCAGCTTGTCCTCGTCCGACAACTCCTCGATACCCAGAATGGCGATGATATCCTTGAGGTCGGCATACCGTTGCAGTATTTCCTGGACGCGACGGGCCACGCGATAGTGCTCCTCGCCGACCACGTGTGGGTCGAGGATGCGGGATGTGGAGTTCAGGGGGTCGACAGCGGGATAGATTCCTCGTTCCGAGATGGAGCGCTCGAGAACCGTTGTGGCGTCAAGATGGGCGAACGTCGCAGCAGGAGCCGGGTCCGTCAGGTCGTCAGCGGGGACGTAGATCGCCTGCACCGACGTAATCGAACCGGTGTGGGTGGAGGTAATCCGCTCCTGGAGCTGCCCCATTTCCGTCGCCAGCGTAGGCTGATAGCCGACCGCCGACGGCATGCGGCCGAGCAACGCACTGACCTCAGAGCCTGCCTGCACGAATCGGAAGATGTTGTCAATGAACAGCAGCACGTCCTGTCCCTTGACGTCCCGGAAGTACTCGGCCATCGTGAGCGCCGTGAGGCCGACCCTCAGCCTCGCGCCTGGCGGCTCGTTCATCTGCCCGAAAACGAGCGTAGTCCGCTTGAGAACGCCGGACTTTTTCATTTCAAGCCACAGGTCGTTGCCCTCGCGCGTCCGCTCGCCGACGCCGCCGAAGACGGAGACCCCGCCGTGCTGGGTGGCGATATTGTGAATCAACTCCTGGATTAATACGGTTTTCCCCACGCCGGCGCCGCCGAAAAGCCCCACCTTTCCGCCCTTGGCATAAGGCTCAAGAAGGTCAATGACCTTCAGACCGGTCTCGTACAGTTCCGTCTCGGTGCTTTGGTCCTCGAACGACGGCGGGTCCCGGTGGATGGGCATTCGTTCCGTGGTATCGACCTCGCCTGCGTGGTCAATGGGATTGCCCAAGAGGTCGAACACCCGTCCGAGAGTCGCCTCGCCCACGGGTACCATGATGGGGCCGCCGGTGTCCTCGGCCGGCATCCCGCGCCGGAGGCCGTCCGTTGAGGCCATTGCAACGGTCCGCACTATGTTGTCGCCGAGATGCTGCGCCACCTCGCAGATAAGCGGCGCCTGGCCATCGCTGCGTTGGATGCGAACGGCGTTGTTAATCTCAGGCAAGGCCTCGGCAGGGAATTCGATATCCACGACCGGCCCGATGATTTGTGAGATTGTACCTGTTGCCATAGCGTCAACTCCGTCAATAACCACATGCGCCTGGTAACGCTTCCGCACTCAACTTCGGGGCACATTGACGTCTATTTACTGCTGTTTGAGTGCGTCAGCGCCGGCTACGATTTCGAGAAGCTCCCTGGTGATGGAAGCCTGTCGGGCCTTGTGATAGGTCAATGTGAGGCTTTCAATCATGTCCGCAGCGTTGTCGGTTGCGTTGGTCATGGCCACCATTCGAGCTCCGTACTCGCTGGCGGACGCCTCCATCAGGAGGTGATAGATTTGCGTGTCTACATACCGGGGTAGCAAACGTCCGAAGAGTATGCTCGGTTCGGGCTCGAACTCGTACGGCAGCACCAAGCCCTCCGCGGGCATGTCCTGCGGTCCGGCAACCGGCAGCAGCCGCATGATAGTCGGCTCGTATGTCATCGCAGAAACGAAACGCGTGTAAGCCACGAAGATTCGGTCTGTCTGTTGTGTTTCATACAGCTCTCTTGTCCGGTGAGCAATCCTGAGGGCGTCGGCGAAGTCCCCCCCGACCGTTATCTGCGGGAAGTGGTCAATCACTTCATAACCGCGATTGGTGAAGTATACTGTGGCCTTTCTGCCTACAGTGATAAGCCGTACGGGCGTCTCCTGCTCCTCGATAAAGCGCTCGGTTTTGCGCAGAATGTTGATATTATAGCTCCCGCAAAGCCCCTTTTCACCGGCGACAGCCAACACGACCGTGTCCCGGGCCGGCTCTCGGACATCAAGGAGGGGATGCTTAATTTCTCCGGCCAGCGGAGCCACTCGTTCGACGATTTGCTGCATCCTTTCCCAGTAGACTCGTCCGGCCTCGACCTTCGCCTGGACGCGCTTAAGTCGGGCTGCGGCCACCATCTTCATGGCCTGAGTGATCTGCTGGATGTTTTTGACCGTTCGAATCTTCCGCCGAATCTGCCGTGTGTTGAGCATCTTTAGTTGGTTCCAGTATCAGATTCTTCGTCCTCGGAAGGGGTCTGGTCGGGTTTGCTTGACTCTCCGGCGGGTGCAGGCTGGCCCTCCTCTGGGGCCTCGCGGGACTTATTGAACTCGGCGAGCGCCGCGTCGATCTTCTCGGCGAGGTCATCGGAAAGGTCTTTTTCCGTGCTGAGCCGGTGCACGATCTCCGGATAGCGCTCGCGCATGTACTTGATGAAGTCCTGCTCGAATGCGGCTATCTGGCTTACCGCAAGGTCATCCAGGTACCCGTGGACACCCGCATATATCACGAGGACCTGGTCGGTTACGTCCATGGGGGCGTACTGGTTCTGCTTGAGAAGCTCGACCATGCGTTCCCCTCGTGCGAGCTGGGCCTGGGTGGCGGCATCAAGTTCGGATGCGAACTGAGCGAATGCGGCAACCTCTCGATAGTCGGCCATGTCCAGCTTAAGGGTTTTAGCGACTGTACGCATTGCCCGATTCTGCGCGTCGCCGCCGACGCGGGACACCGACAGGCCCACGTTGATGGCCGGCCGGACACCGGCGTAGAAAAGGTCGGTCTCCAGGTAAATCTGCCCGTCGGTAATGGAGATGACGTTGGTTGGGATGTAGGCAGAGATGTCCCCCGCCTGCGTCTCGACAATCGGCAGCGCGGTCAGAGACCCCCCGCCAAGCTCGTCTGACAGCTTGGCCGCGCGCTCCAGCAAGCGCGAATGGAGATTGAATATGTCTCCCGGGTAGGCCTCGCGGCCCGGAGGCCTCCGTAGCAGCAGCGAAATCTGCCGATAGGCCTGTGCATGCTTGGTTAGGTCATCATAAATGACCAGCGCATGGCCGCCGCGGTCACGGACCTCCTCGCCGATAGCGCATCCTGCGTATGGGGCGATGTACTGCATAGAGGCGGGGTCGGAGGCGGTGGCGGACACTACCACGGTGTACTCCATTGCGCCGTGACGGGTCAAGGCATCCACCACTTGAGCGACGCTCGAGAGCTTTTGGCCTATTGCCACATAAATGCAGACAACATCACCGCCGCGCTGGTTGATGATCGTGTCTACAGCCAGAGCGGTCTTACCGGTCTGACGGTCGCCGATAATCAGTTCACGCTGCCCGCGGCCGATGGGAATCATCGAATCAATGGCCTTAAGACCCGTTTGCAGGGGCTCCTTGACGGGCTGACGATCCACTACGCCCGGCGCGCGTCCTTCGACCGGGCGGTACTGGTCGGTGACGATAGGGCCTTTGCCGTCAAGCGGCTGCCCGAGGGCGTTCACCACTCTTCCAAGAAGCTTCTCACCGACGGGGACCTGGGCGATTCGGCCGGTGGTCTTGACGATGTCGCCCTCTTCGATGTGTTCATCAGGCCCCATCAATATGCACCCGACCGTATTCTCCTCCAGGTTCAGCGCCAGGCCGTAGATTCCGCCCGGGAACTCCACCAACTCGCTGGCCATGACGCCTGACAGTCCCCAAACACGTGCAATGCCGTCCCCGACTTGCAGGACGGTGCCGACATCCACCATCTCAAGCTCGGTGCGATAGGACTCAAGCTCCTTGCGGAGGATGTCAGTTACCTCTTCCGGTTTTATCGTCACGCCGGTTCACCCCTATTGGTTCTGCACATACACAGAAGCGGCGTAACCCGCGATGTAGTCAACTTATACGGCACGGCGGCTCGACGCGGCGATGCGCTCGCGCAGGTTCTCTAAAGAAGTCTTGATACTCCCGTCAACAACGGTGTCGCCGACCCGCACCACCCAGCCGCCTATCAGTTCAGGGTCTATCTGCACGTTGACCTGCGCCCTTTTGCTCAACCTGCTGTTAAGTATGCGTTGCAGGCGTTCCATCTCATCGTCTGTAAGCGCAACGGCGGCCCTAACCTGCGCTTCCACCATCCCCCGGTACTCGAGAGCCTGCCTGGCGAAGTTTTCATTGATTACAGGGAGCAAGTTCATCCGGCGACGCTTCCGCAAGAGTAACAGGAAGTTGAACAATCCCTCGGGAATTCGCCCCCGAAAAGCCTGCTGTATCAACCGCTCCTTGTTCTCGCCCGGTATCAGCGGATGGATCAATGCCTTTTTCAGATCGGGCAATGCCTCGAGAGTACCGATGACCTGGTCCAACCCTTGCTGGACAGGCGTCACCTGGTCGTTTTCGGCTGCCCACTGGAAAAGTGCACGCGCATAGCGCCGCGCCGCTCCGGCGTTTATCATCTTACTCGCTCCAGGTCATCCAGAAACTCGCGTGCGAGCTTGCGGTGATGCGCATCATCCAAAGATGCGCGCAGAACGGCCTCAGCCGCTTCGATGGCGAGGTCCGCTACCTGGTCACGAAGCTCAACCATGGCCTTCTCCCGCTCGCGGGCTATCTCTGCCTGGCCCCGAGCAATCAGCTTTTCGCTTTCAGCACGCGCCTCCGCCAGGATCTGCTCGCGGGCCAGATGGGCCTGGCGAGTTGCCTCCTCGATGCGGTCGCGCTGCTCCTTTTCGATCTGGGCGAGACGCTGCTCGTACTCTTTGCGTAGGGCCTCCATTTCCTCACGACGGCTTTGGGCGATTTCTTTCTCTCGCGCAGCCTTGATACTGCGGATAGGCCCGAACACGAACCGTGCCAGCACCCACCACACGATGAGAAAGCCGATTATATTGACGAGCAGGTCTGCACCGTTTATGTGCAGATCATGTAAAATCTGCGTGAGCTGCTCCATAACTCACACCCGATGCAAGTTGCGATTCGGCGCCAGTAAACGGTTGCGGTAACCGCGATATAGTCTAACCACCACCAGCCGCGGTCTTGATTGCCTCCAAGGCCTCCTGCGCCCCCGGTAGCTTCCCCTGCAACATGAAGAACATAAGCAGTCCGTAGATGACCAGCGCTTCGATGAACGCAAGGGCGATGA
>JALGUK010000355.1 GCA_029820875.1 Candidatus Zipacnadia bacterium | reverse complement strand
ACAGGAGGCGGCTCTTCACCGCGAGCTGGCGGACCTTGGCCCCGAGTGGACGGAGGAGAACCTTACGCGCCGAGACCTCTCCCTGCGTGTCATGCAACAATGCCGCGAACACGGTGCCGCAGTAGAGCAAGCGCGGACCAGGCTGGAGCGTGCCAGGGATGAAGTCAAACGACAACAGGAGGCCGTCGAGAACGCGGCGTCACGGGTTGCTGAAGCATCTGCCGGCAAATTACCGCTCTGGCCGGGAGTTGTATTGGGAATGTTTCTGGTGGTAATCGCCGCCCTTTCGTGGACGCGATGGCCTGTTGTTGCGCTTTGTGCTGCTGGAGCCTTGGGTGCTCCTTTCGGTTGGTACATACTGACGCGGCAGATGATACATCATTCAACGTGGCGCGCCGAGCAGGAGAGGAAGTCAGTTGAAATGAGGCTGCAAGAGGCCGAAGCTGAGGTGCAGAAAGCCAGTGAGTCTCTCGGCAAGGCACAATCTGCATGGCTTCCGGAGGACCTAACGCCGGACACAACACAGGATCTGCTGTCCCGCGCACAGCGGCTTCGGGAACGCCTTCCCAACATTCGTCAGCTCCGTGAGCGGATTAAGGGAATGCGACGGGATCTGGAGGCTATACAGGAAAAGGCGGCATCTGTGTTTGCAGGTGTTGGGCGGGAGGCCCCCGAGCTTTCATCGTTGCCGGGTGCGATTCGAAGCCTCGCGGAAGAGTTGGACCAGTCGGTGACCAACGATGCCGCCAGGCTGAGCGTTGATGCAGCATTGGAGGAGTTGCAAGAGCAGTTTGCGCGGCGCAAAAGGGAACTGCAAGAGTTGCAGCAGCAAAAGGAGACCTTACTTGCGCAGGCGGACGCCGGAGATGATGAGGAGTTCCGGCGACGGGCGCAGATATATCAGCAGCGCAATGCTCTCAAAGAAAAAATCGCTGCGAAAAAGCAGGAGCTGGCAGTTTTGGCTGGAGGCAGGGAAGCCTCTGATCGCCTGGAGGCGCAACTGGCTAACACAGACAGGAGCGAATTTGAGATTCAGCTTGCGGAATTGGAAACAAAGCATAAGGGCCTCGAGGAGCAAATAGGCAAGAACCGCGAGGAACTCGGGAGCATTCGAAAAAGCATCGCAGACCTCGAAAAAAGTGATGAGGCTTCCGAGCTTCTTCAGCGCCAGATGGCTATTGACGAGGAGCTTCGAGAGTGTGTGTCGGAGTGGTGTGTCCTTACCACGTGCCGTCACCTGCTGGACCTGACGCGGAGAAAATGGGAGAGGGAGCGCCAGCCCAAAGAGATCAAAGTCGCCGAAGCATACATAAAGCGTGTTACAGACGGCAGATACATGCGGCTATATCAACCATCCGGGGAGGAGCAAGTCATCCTGGAGACGCAGGAGGGCAAGACGCTCGATCCATCACGGCTTAGCCGGGGCACACGTGAGCAGCTTTACCTGTGTCTGCGGTTCGGCCATATTGAGGTGTATAACGAAAACGAACAGGCAGAGCCTTTGCCGATAATCATGGACGATATCATCGCCAATTTCGATCCGTATCGTACCCGGCGCACAGCGGAAGCAATCGTAGAGTTGGCCCAGAAGAACCAGGTCTTCTTCTTCACCTGTCACCCTGAAACCATAGAAATGTTCCTCGAGGTTGCGCCGGTGGACCGGAGGCGCTTTGTGGACGGCCGAATCGAAACGGTCAATCCATGAAGCATTCCGCCACCGATGATGCTCCTCAGCCGCGCCCTCCCCGAACCTCTCGTAAGCGGGTGCTGCTGCGCGATGGGGTCTGCCAGATGAAAACCGACAGCGTGATTACGATTATCGCCAGGAGCGCTTCGGATGTGGACATTCGACTGAGCAGCCCAAGCACGTCAACGACCAGCCACCGCACTACGACGGTGCCCGGGTAGAACAATGCAATGCCAAGAAGTAACCCGTAAACCGTTTTCACAGCCGCAGACCTCGGACTATCAGTTTGACGAACGATATGTGTGGCTAACAAAATGACCACAATAGCCAGCAGCGTCTCCTCGATCGTCATATTCCCGATCTCGCTGCTGAGCGCCCAAGTAACGCCCTTGATGATGGGCACGCCCGGGAAGAACAGAAGCAAGCCGGTTAGAAGGCCCAACAGAGTTCGGAGTCCTGCTCGCATGGTATCCGCATGTCTGTGCAGGGTGCAAGTGGTTAGTCGGGCACCGCGGGTCCCCGCACGATTTGAGGTGTGACGAAAACCAGTATCTCGCCCGTCTCGGATTCTCGTCGGCTGCCGAATGGCGGAAGATACGGCGCGCCGATGGAAACTTCGCTGGTCCGTTTGCGAGGCAGCCCGGCGATGCAAATGGTTTCCCCGTCACGGGCCGTTACCGTTGTTGCGAAGTCATTCGCCGCGATGACCGGTAAAACCTGCCCGTTCGGAGCGACCCGGCCGCCGATAATCTCGCTGTAGACGGGTGCAATGGACAAGCGGATGGTATCATCCGGGTTGACCCGCGGCAGGACGAAAAGGTCGACGCCGACGGCAACCGTCAGCACCTGGTAATCGACGATTTGCGCTCCCCAGGGGGTGTACTGCACGACCGGACTGAAGTATGGATACATCGTGGCAACGGACAGGTCAACCGGGTGCATGGTGGTTGTGACTACGAATGGCTCACTGATGACCCGGCTCTTCTCGCGTGTTTCTCCTGCACCGACGAGCACGCTGTAGTTGGCCTTGCCATATCGTATTGTCAGTGGGCCTGGCGGCACATCACCGTTTGCTGATACCACATACGCGTCCGAGCGGCTGAACCACTCAATGCCTTGTTCGTACGTCTTTCGGTTCAAGGTGCTGACTACTTTCGCACGGATTTTCACCTGTTTAGCGGGAATGTCAAACGCACGCAGCAACTCCCTGAACTCGTCCACGGCAGCCTGTGTACCTTTGACGACTATGGAATTATCGCGGGGATATGCCAGCGGCTGTCCAATGATTCCATCCGGCAAAAGAGCGGCCCCACCGCGGCTAAGGCGGGTCTTTGCCGGGAAGAACTGAGCGTATGTTTGGGGATTGGGGAGCGTACCCGTAAATGTGTCCTTGGGAGCCGTAAGTGGGCATCCGCAGGCGCCGCCCTCATGACCATTGGTTCGTCGGTGATGCCGCCGTTGTCGGCAGTAAATAGCTGTGCGATTTCCCGTGCATCTGCGTACTTGAGTTGGAGCTTGACGACAGCAATATCATTCTTGATGTCAACTGCGTCATCGGTGTTGGCAAGTGCTATCCCTACAGCCATAGAGACTAACAGCACCGCCAGTCCCGCTCTTCCGAGAACATTCACAGCAACACCCCCTTCTCACGCTCACTTGCTCTACGTCGCGGTTATTCGGCATGTTCTCCGAGGGACATCAGTTACTGGCGTAACGGACTTCGAGTGAGCACGTCTATACTCAGCACTCCATTCTGAGCCACTACCTTTTTAATGACGATTGAGCTTTGCCTTAAGTTCTTTGCGATCTCGTTATTGATTCTTTCCTCGATCTCTCGCTGCAGGCGACCTGGTAGAGGCAAGCGCCCGACCTTCCCGCCCTCGATGGCAATGCGAACGGTGCCGTCTGACTCCACGTGTGGGCTTATATCCAGTTGTACGTACGCCTTTCGCCCATGCCACCGGGTTACGGCTGATGCATGAATGATGCCGTCCCGGAATTGGACGGTTGCTCTTTCGATATCCTGCGGCAGACGGACCTCAGTGCTTCGCGCCGCAAACAGCGAGTTCAGGTCCTCGTCGCGGAGTCTGACGGTTTGACGGACCGGGACCCCGCTCCGTGTAGCCTTTTCCAGTTGGCGGAGTTGCATAGTCGTCCTCGCTATGGCGGCTTCCGATGCAGTGCTGGGACGGGGTTGTGGGGTGAGCGTAGAAGGGACATAAAAGGCCGAGAAGA
>JALGUK010000354.1 GCA_029820875.1 Candidatus Zipacnadia bacterium | reverse complement strand
CGTCAAGGAACAGAAGTCCGTTCGGGATTACTTCCTCGCCGGGCGGAGCATGGGCTGGTTCGTGATTGCCATCTCGGTAATCGCGGCGCTGTTCAGCGGTATCAGCTATCTGGGTGCGCCGACGGAGGCTTACAATCACAATCTGGTGTATGCATGCACATTGCTTGCGTTCTTCGTCGCCACGCCCGTGACCATCACGATCTCAAGCTCTACAGCGCTTATGAGTACCTTGAGCGCCGCTTCGATGTGCGGGTAAGGACATGGTCCTCGTCCATGTTCATCGAGCGCCGCTTCGATGTGCGGGTAAGGACATGGTCCTCGTCCATGTTCATCCTGCGAGTGGTGTTCTATCTGGCACTGGCCATCTACGCACCGTCGCTGGCCGTTTCGGAGGTGACCGGATTCCCCCTCTGGCTGGCGATTCTGGTCACGGGGGTTCTCACAACGATTTATACCACCCTTGGTGGAATGAAGGCGGTCATCTGGGCGCAATCCCGCACCGTTTTTTCCGTGGCCGTGACCATGCTGGGGAATCGGCCGGCAAGCCGTTTTGCCCGCCAAGGAGGAGTTGCCGCCTCAAGGTAGAATCACAGTGGATACAGGATGCTGGGGCCAGAGGATACGTGGATGTCTCACAATCCTGACGGAGGAGGGTGTCATTCCGAGCGCAGTGAGGAATCTGCCGTTGTCCAGTCCCCGAGCGGCTCAAAGACAATGGCGAACAGCAGATTTCTCGGCTTCGCCTCGGAATGACAGCATTTGTGGGACACCCTCGATACCCCGGCCCTTTTATTTCGGCGGGATCCCACTTAGCGCCTTTGCGTAGGAGGAAGTAATGGAATCGCAGGTACAAGTCCTAGATATTGCTGTCATCGTTCTGTATCTTGCCGGCGTGATTGGACTGGGGCTTTACGTTGCGCGGGGGCAGAAGGAGACGGCGGATTACTTCCTGGCTGGCCGGAAGATGGGCTTTTGGGCCGTCGGAATCTCCATCATCGCCAGCCTGTTCTCGGCTATCAGCTATCTTGCCTGCCCCACGGAGACTTATCTGCGGAATTGGAAGTACTCCTTGTCTCTATGGAGCATTCCGCTCGCATCGGTGTTTGTGGTTATCGTCTTCATTCCCTTCTATTATCACTTAAAGCTCTTCACGGCGTACGAGTATCTGCAGAAGCGCTTCAACATGATCGTACGGACCGTGGCCAGTCTACTGTTCATCCTGGCCCGGTTCGGGTGGATGGCCCTGGTGATCTGGGCGCCATCGCTTGCGCTGGCAGAGATCTTCCACCTACGCCCTGAGTACTGCGTCTTGATCATCGGGGTCGTGGCGACGGCCTACACGGTGATAGGTGGCATAAGGGCGGTCATTTTTACGGACGTGGTGCAGTTTTTCGTCCTCTTTGTCGGCATTGTGACGGTGCCTATCGTCGTGATCAAGGCATTCGCAGCACAGGGAACCGGCATCTTTGAGATGTGGCATCTGGCAGCGTCTGCCGGCAAGATGGCCACCTTCGATTGGACCCCGAGCCTGGAGACGGCTCAGGCCACCGTCTGGGCGGCCCTGATTGCGGCCACAGTGATGAATATCGGACAGTACGGTTCAGATCAAGTGGCCGTCCAGCGATACCTGACGACCAAGTCGCTCAAGGACGCGACTAAGTCTCTTTGGCTCAACGCCATTGTCGTCGTTCCCATGGGCATTATCTTCTATTCCGCCGGCACATTCCTGTGGCTCTTCTACAACCACATGAAGACCCCGCCCGTATTGGAACATCCGGATCGAATCCTGCCATACTTCTTCGTCACGGAGCTCCCCACCGGCTTCTCGGGGCTTCTGATCGCCGCGCTGTTCGCCGCAACGATGTCCAGCATTGACTCTGGGATCAACTCAGTCTCGACCGCGTTTATCACGGACTTCTATCAGGGGTTATTCAAGCGCCGACGAGATCCGAAGTCTCTATTGTTACTGTCGAAGATAATCACCTTGGCTGCCGGCGTGCTGGTCACTGCCTTCGCTTTGGGCGCCAAGTACTTCGGCGCCACGATCATCGAACAGACCAATACCATCGCAGCCCTCTTCAACGGGCCACTGATCGGGATATTCCTGTTGGGAGTCCTCACGAAGCGGGCGAACTGGCAGGGCGTGCTGACGGGGGCGGCATTCGGAGTGTTAGTATGCTTCCTGTACACCTTCGCCCTCAAGAACGGATGGTGGGGGCTGCCGGTCGTCAAGTTGTACTTCCTCTGGTTTACCTTCATGGGGACACTCCCCACAGTCATAATCGGCTATCTCGCCAGCTATCTGTGGCCAGCACCGACTGCGGAGACGATTAAGGGCCTGGTGTTCCGATGGAAGCTTCGTTACGAGGTACTGGAAGCAGGGGCCGAAGAGGCCGAGGGCCAAGAGGCTGCGCAGGACGAGGCTGCCAGCACAGTTGAGGAGCAGGAGCAGACCGAACCAGAAGCCCAGGACGACGCTTCGCAAGAAGAGAGTCAGGGAGGGAACGAACAGTGAGACGGATCATGGCAGTGGCGGGAGTCCCGATGGTGATCGCAGGCCTCATACTGGCCGACTGTTCGCGCACGCAACGCTCTGAGTCCGCGCAGGAGGCTGCGTCTGCCCCTCTTCCACCCGTCTCTCAGGAGCAGTTGAACGCGCCCAAGGAAATCGTAATCAACAACGACGCCTTCAGCTCATTCTTCAGCGGCGCGCTCAAGACGAAAGAGGACTTGCAGAAGTTCGTGGACAAGTTCAAGGACACCGACCTGACTATCATTGAGTGGTGCCTGGGGCCGTGCGGAGGCGTGTTCACATTCGACACGAAGGTGGGCGATGTACTTGGCGATGGCATCACGGAGGAGGTCTACGCAAAGCTGCGACGGGGAGACCGTCTCGCCGCCGAAACGGTGCACCGTCTAATCGCCGAGGGCAATGACCCGCTGGCCATAGTCGCAGAACAGGGCAAAAAGGACGGAATCGAGATCTTCGCCTCGCTGAGGATGTGCCCCTTCTACGGCCCGCCATACGACGTTTTTCTGAATGGCTCATTCTGGCGGAATAACCAAGATAAGCGCATAGTGGACATCAACGGGCGCGTTGTCAGCCCGCATCTCGTTGTCAGCCCGCATCTGAGCTACGCCTACCCGGAGGTCCGGCAGTTCTGGCTTGACATCCTCGCCGAGGCCGCCCAGCGCGACATCATGGGCATAAACCTCGACTATCTGCGGCATCCTCCCTTCTTCGGGTTTGAAAAGCCATTGGTCGAAGGCTTCAGGGCAAGGTACGGGGTCAACCCGCCGGGCAAGAAGCCGGAGCTGTGGTGGCGCTATCGGGCGGAGTTCATGACCGACTTTGTGCGCAAGCTGCGGGCGCAGACCGATGAAGCAGCCAAGCGCCTGGGGCATCCCATCCGCATTTCGGCTCGGGTTGATCACAACGACTACCTCAAGCAGGGCGTGGACATCGAGACGTGGATTAAGGAAGGCCTGATTGACATCCTTATCGTCTCCGAGCACGGCCTCGGTGGGTTCGAGTTCGACCTTGCGCCCTTCCGCTAGATGTGCGCGGGCACCAAGTGCAAGCTCTTCTTCGGCGAGGAGACCATAACCGCCGGTCACGATCTGACACCCGAAGAGGATAGAAGGCTCGCGCGCGGGGAGAAGCTGAAGC
>JALGUK010000353.1 GCA_029820875.1 Candidatus Zipacnadia bacterium | reverse complement strand
GGAGATGGCCGCGACGAACCTGGAAGCCCAGGAGCAACTCGCAGAGTACAAACGCCAGCTCGGGCTTGCTGAGGAGCCTGCTGAACCTGTGGAGAAGACCATGGAGCCTCTCCCCGAGGAGCAGGTTGTTCCCCCCGAGGCCGAGCAGCAAAGCCAGGAGTAAAGTGGATTCTTCGACCGTTTCTGCAGGGCCCCGCAGAGAGAGCGGGGCCCTGCATTCATACCGGCCCGAAACGGCGCAGCGGTGATTTAAGAATTTACCCCCTGAGTGCGGAGCGGCCATTCCCGCCACAATCAAACCCGGGTAAACCTCCCGCGTCAACTCCACGATACTCCTCTCGCCCACATCGCTGTTCATCGGGCGCTCAATCATCACATTGCCGGTCGGCGTCTGGAACTTGGCCCCCGGGATTTTCCGCTCGATGGTCCGTGCGACCTCGGAGTCGTGTCCCGTCCCGTCTATCACCACCTTCGCGGTGCTCGCCAACGGGTCAACGTGAAGCCCCGCCTTCTGAACCGCACCCCAGTTTAGCACTACACCTCGGACGCGGTCATTTCTATCTATCATCACATCTTCGACGGCCATCCCGACCCAGATGCGGACGCCGGCATCTATAGCAGCGGACGTGCACTTGCTGACGCACTCGACCGAATCGGCGGTATAGTAGCCGTCACCTGCAGGCTCGAGGGTTACTCCGACCTCCTCCAACAAGTGACGGGCCTCCTGCTGAACGACAATGCGCGGCAGCAACATTCCTCCCCCCCACATTCCACCCCCGACGTGAAGGTCGCGCTCAAATATCACCACCTTCCGACCTGCAGCCGCCAACAGGCGCGCAGCGGTGATACCCGAAGGTCCCGCACCGGCGATGGCGACATCCAGCTCGGTGTCGGCGAGGAACTCCCTCGCGAACCGCTCGACGATGAGCCTTGTCACTTGAGTCTCGCTGATGGTTCGTGGCACTGGGGCTGACATGAAACAGCAGACCTCCTCAATAGTGTGGGGGTCTGCCGACGCAGTAGATGGCCTAAGGCCGATTGACACACGCATGGCCTTTTGCAACACTTCCCTACGCCGGCATTACCCGGATCAGGTTCGTGGGGTCAGCGGCCCGGGCCGCTTTCTCAGCAAAAAGCTCCCCCATGTCACATTTGAATGCAGTATAACCGGCGAGGGAATATTGTCAAGGGAATGGAGCAGGCCCAGGAGGAGCTTGACCCACCTGTGGCGAATTTCCGCACGAGGTACAATCCTCGAGATGAACCTTCGGCCGTGACTGGAGAGCTTCCTGTACAAAGCATTTTCATTGAAGGAGGAAAGCCGGTGCCGGAGGAGGATTTGGCCGTTTCCGCACCCGGGCGGATCTGCTTGTTCGGAGAACATCAGGACTTCCTGGGGCTTTCTGTCATTGCTTGCCCGATTGACCTGCGTATCATCATCACTGGACGGCTTGCAAAAGGGCGGGAATTTATCATCCACATGCCCGACCTGCAGAAAGAGGAGCGGTTCCCGGCCGGCCGTGAGCTTACCTATACCGGCCAGCGCGATTACCTGCGATCGGTGGTCAACGTCCTGCGCAAGAGAGGGCTGCAGGTACAAAAGCCCTACGAGTGCACCATCCGCAGTACTATCCCGCTCCAGGCCGGGGTCTCCAGTTCATCCGCGCTGTGCGTGGCATGGACGCGATTTCTGCTTGAGACACAGGAGGGAGACATTGACGCATCTCCCGAGGCGGTAGCTCGATACGCGCACGAGGCGGAGGTGCTCGAGTTCAACGAGCCTGGAGGGATGATGGACCACTTCACGGCATCCCTGGGAGGACTCCTGTACATAGACTGCGGCGACCCGGTCTCCGTGTCGCCATTGCCCGCGAAACTGGACGGTTTTGTCCTCGGCGACTCATTGCAACGCAAGCGGACTCTCGAGGTACTCGCCCGTTCGCGCGGCAATGTCATCAATGGCGTGCAGTGGCTGAAAGAGCGCATTGACTTCGACCTTAGGATGACCCCGCGGGCGCACATGGATGGAGCTATGAACGAGATGCCGGATGAACTGAGGCGCGGCCTCGAGGCGAATCTCGTCAATCGGGACCTCTGCCAGGAAGCACGCCGGATGCTCGCATCAGGGCGCGTCGACCCCGCCCGCCTGGGAGCGATGCTGACCGAGCATCACAAGCACCTGCGCGACGGGCTGGACGTGTCCACCGAAAAGATCGAACGGCTCAATCAGGCGGCGCTGGAAGCGGGAGCCCTCGGAGCGAAAATCAACGGCTCCGGTGGAGGTGGCTGCATGTTCGCATACGCGCCGGGCCGGCAGGAGCAAGTAAAGGCCGCGATCGAGGCCGCCGGCGGGCGGGCTTTCATCGTGAATGTAGACTGTGGAGTGAAGGTCGAGGCATAAGGTGGCTGATTCGAGCGCGCTTTTTGCAGGAAGCCGCATCGGACCGTTGCGGCCCCTCAAAATCAGCATCAACGGCGTCCGAGGCATCGTAGGCGAAACACTCACCCCCGACCTTATCGTCGATTTTGCCCATGCGTTCGGCACATATGTCGGCCCGGGCGAGGTGCTCGTCAGCCGCGATACACGGCGCTCCGGCGATATGGTCACCTCGTGCGTGCTGGCGGGACTGATTGCCGCAGGCTGCGAGGTCATTGACCTGGGCGTTTGTCCCACGCCGGCCCTCCAATTGATGGCGCGCGACACACAGGCCGTCGGCGGTGTCGCCGTAACCGCCGGCCATAACGACGAGGCATGGAATGCGCTCAAGTTCGTCCGCCAGGACGGCCTCTTCCTCAACTTCTACCAGGCAGAGGAACTCCTTGATACGTATCACCAACGGGAGTTCGCCAAGGCATCCTGGGACGCACTGCACAAGGTGCGTCGGGATACGACCGCCGTCTCGCGGCATATCGAGCACATCTGCTCGGTATTGGAGGATACGACCGCCGTCTCGCGGCATATCGAGCACATCTGCTCGGTATTGGATACGGACCGAATCCGGCGCAAACACTTCAAGGTCGCCATTGACTGCTGCAACGGCGCCTGCTCTGGCTCCACACCCGCGTTTCTGGAGCGCCTCGGATGCGAAGTCGTCGCCATCAATGTCGAGCCGGAGCTGGGCTTCCCACATGAACCGGAGCCTACTCCCCGCAATATGAGCCAACTTCGGGCCCTCGTAAAGGCCAGCGGCGCCGACGTCGGCTTTGCACAGGATGCTGACGGCGATCGCCTCGGGGTAGTCGCCGAGGACGCCGGTTCCCCCTCGGAAGAACACTCACTGTGTCATGTTGCGATGCATATCCTCACACAGACGCCGGGCACCGTGGTGACGAATCTCTCGACCACCAGCGCGATTGAGGAAATCGCCGAGCGCCACGGAGGGAGCGTGGTACGCACAAA
>JALGUK010000352.1 GCA_029820875.1 Candidatus Zipacnadia bacterium | reverse complement strand
GAGGCGCTGCACGAGATGGGCGGAGTGCTGGTGTACGGCATCCCGGAGTTCCGACTTCCCAAGCGGATTCTGAAGCAGGAGATTGAAGCTCTGAGAGACCTTGGCGTGGAGCTTCAGACCAGCACTGTCATCGGGAAGCTGGAAACGATTGAGGAACTGATGAACGAGGATGGCTTCGACGCCGTGTTCATAGGGACGGGTGCGGGCCTTCCGCTTTTCATGCATATCCCGGGCGAGAACCTTCTGGGCGTTTACTCGGCTAACGAGTTCTTGACCCGCTCGAACCTGATGCGTGCTTACGAATTCGGGAAGTCCGATACACCCATCGCCCATGGCAGGCGGGTAATGGTCGTTGGCGGGGGAAATGTCGCGATGGACGCCGCACGGACGGCACTTCGGCTGGGAGCGGAGAATGTAATCCTCTCGTATCGCCGTTCGCGGCAGGAAATGCCGGCTCGTGCCGAGGAAATCCATCATGCGGAAGAGGAGGGCATTGACTTCCACCTTCTCACCCGGCCGGTCGAGTTCCTCGGCGATGAGCAGGGATGGGTTCGAGCGGCGGTGGTTCAGAGTATGAAGCTGGGCGAACCCGATGAAAGCGGGCGCCGCCGTCCGCTGCCGATCGAGGGTTCCGAGTATGAAGAAACGATAGATGTAGCGGTAATCGCCATAGGCGCCGGTCCAAACCCACTTATCAGCAGCACAACGCCGGGCCTTAGGCTCAACAAGCGCGGCTACATCGCTGCTGACCTGGAAACCGGCGCGACCAGCATCCCTGGTGTCTATGCCGGCGGAGACATCGTCACCGGCTCGGCCACCGTCATCGAAGCTATGGGTGCCGGGCGAACAGCGGCCGCTGCGATTCACGAGTACCTGATGTCTGACACCGTCACTGGCCAGCGGCCACCCAAGCGCCCACCCCACTTGGGAGATTCTTCGCTGCGCTCAGAATGACAGACAACGGCTCCAGAGCGGCCCTGTCGGGATTGTGGGACACCCACCATAGGAGTGCGCCTACATTGGGGGTGTTAGAGCTATGCCAGCCAGAACAGTGCTTGCGGCCGTCTTCACCATCGTGGTCATTGCCGCTGCGCTACACGCCAACGGGCCGTCAGAGGGCAACCGCCAGCCCGTGGTGACCGAAGTCGAACCATCGCCCCTACGGGTCCGTCTCGTAGCCGCCGAAGCACGCTCCGGCAACTTCGCCGACCCCCAGAACGCGATTGATGGCGACCCCGAGACCAAGTTCACCTTTGAATGGGGCAACGGCGGCGCCTCGCTGTTGCTGAAGCTCGGGCAGCCAAGCGTGCTTGATGCCGTCCGGGTGACCAATGGCGACACCAACCGCCTGGTTTGGGTGACGGAGGTCTGGGTCGGCCCAGATCGCGAGCACCTTCGGAGCCTGCTGGGCCGACCTGTCAACCTACACATGTGGCGACCCCGAGAGACGACAGAGATCCCCCTTGCGCCCTCGGCGGCGCGTTACGTACGCATACGCTTCGCGGGCGGCGGCCAAACGGGCGCCATCAGTGAAGTGGCTTTCCTTGGGCGGGAGAACCTGCCGGAGCGGCACCTGATGTGCTGGTCGGGCGATGTCCAGCAGGACTTCCTGGACAAGCTCGATTACCTAGGTCGTGATCTCGGTGTTACCGACATTTGGCTCGACTACGTCGAGACGGCCTTCCCGCAGACCAACCACAACTCCGGCTTCCAGATATGGGATGAGAACGGCACGCTGCGCGAGTTCCAGAAGCGCGGCATCCGGTACTGGCTCTCCGAACACGAGGCCTTCACGCAGATGGTGAACGGCCCGGAGGACCTGCGCGATGATCTGAAGTGGGAGACGACCTTCCGGCAGATGCGCGACCTCTACCCGAAGGCACGCGCCCTCGGCTTCCGCGGCCTCGTACTTGACGCGGAGGACTATGGCGGCGTCACGGCGGACGCTACGGACAGATACAAGGACGTTGCTGACTTCGTGGACGCGTGGTGCTTCGCCGATGAGTTCGGCTACGCAGGGCTCTACTACCAGCGCGGGCTGCAGTTTGGACGCGTGCTCAAGGAGGTCTGGGACTGCCCCCTGCTTCAGGTCTACGAGGCGCGGATGTACGCGGGGAAGGACGACTGCCGGGCGGGTAATTACTGGTGGCTGAAGGGCATCCACGACGCGGGCATTGAGATCTGGATCGCCACCGAGCGGACCTACGGCGCTGGCAACGGCGAGATCGCGGACTCGGAGGCGCCCGAGCACGTCCGGCGGTGGTTCGTGCGGTTGCCTGAGTATATCGCGAAAGCGCATGAGGCTTACCCATTCGCGGCACGCATCCTGCCGGGGTTCCATCCCTGGAACACGCGCCTTCGCCGGCCCAACTACCTGCCGAAGTATCTTGATGAGCAACTGCGAACCGCTCGGAACTGCGCGCTGGGCTATTGGATCTACAACGAAGGCAACGCCCATGCCGGCGATCCACGGGATGTCCTCGACCGGGAGTTCTGCAAGCGGTACGGCGTGACGCCGGAGGACTACCTCGACGTGTTCAGACGGTATCCGACGTGTAGGAACGCACGATAGGGAATGTGCCATGAGAATCCTCGCCGTTGCCTCATTGCTTCTATGTGTATCCGTGCTCCACACCGACATTGGAGGGACGCCTATGCTCCGCTTCTCCGAGCACCTCATCATGGACGGCTTCGGCTACGCCTACGGGATTGCCGTGGGGGATATTGACGGCGACGGGCACCTCGACATTACTGCCGCTGACGCCGACGGACGGGCGCTTTACTGGTTCGAAAACGACGGCAAAGGCAACTTCACAAAGCACTTCATCCAGCGGGACCACCCAAAGGAGCGTCTCGAACGTCATGCAATCGGTGACATCAACGGGGACGGGTTGCCGGACGTGGTTATCGTCGAGAACCTGACCGGAGACCTATACTGGTTCGAAAACAGCGGGACACCCGCCGACGGGAAGCTCTGGACGCTGCATGAAATCACAATCGGGGGAATGCCCCACGCTTATGACGTCGCGCTGGCGGACCTCAACGGGAACGGACGCCTGGACGTAGCGGCGTCCGGCTGGAAGGGGCGCCAGGTC
>JALGUK010000351.1 GCA_029820875.1 Candidatus Zipacnadia bacterium | reverse complement strand
CTTTTCCACCGTGGGGAAGTCCGCGGGGACACCCTTCCAGTTCTTCATCGGCATGTCGCCGCTCTCCCCGGACCCGGCCGTAATCCCGCACGTCCCGTAGTTGTGAAAGAGCGCCCACGTAGGGTTATCTTTGTGGAAGTACTCCTTCATAATCCGCCTGCGGATTTCCTTGAACTTCTCCCTGTCCGCGTATTCAATCTCCATCGTCGGCCTGGCGACTACGCCTTTGAGGCGCTTGGACCCCATGACGGTGCCCAGCCCCGACCGGGCGGCGGCACGACTACGGTCGTCAATGATGCACGCCAGCAAGGATACCCGTTCGCCAGCGGGGCCGATGTAGGCGGCCCATGTGTCGTTGCCGTGCAGCCGCTTAAACTCGTCGAGCGTATCGCTGCAGTCCAAACCCCATATCTGCGCCGCGTCCAAGAGCTTCACCTGCCCGTCTTCGAGCAGGGCATAGACCGGCTTCTCGGAGATACCGGTGAAGAAAATGCCGTCAAACCCTGATTGCTTCAGAGCCGGCCCGAACCGACCTCCGCAGTTGGAGTCTCCCCACGTTCCGGTTTTGGGCGATTTACCCACTGCGGCCCAGCGACCTGCTGTCGGAGCATCGGTCCCCGTCAGCGGCCCTGTAAGAAATCCAAGGGTGTTCTCCGGCCCCAGCGGGTCCACCTTGGGCTTTTGGCGGGTGAAAAGAATGTAAGCGCCAATGCCATAACCGCCGAGGTATTTTTCATAGATTTCGTCCCCGAACTCCTCCACGTTTATCGTGCCGGTAGAGAGGTCCACGAATGCCATCCGGTGCATTACCGCCTTAAGCGCCATGTGAAAGTCACCTCGCCAGTAAGGTTGCAGCCACAGGCCAATACATTCGCTTTCGCCCCGAATGCCCCTCCTTAAACCTTGTCAATGTCTTCGTCTTCTGCTTCTCCGCATTGCCTCGATGCGCAATCGCAAGGAGCGAGTGCCGTTCCACGTCTCGATAAAAGGGGTATAGCACGCGTCTATGCGATGCGCTTGCTCAAGTGCATCCAGCCAACGGCCCCCGTTGAACGCGATTGCATCGGCAGTATGCCCGCCGCGGCTCAACGCCATCCGCAAGTGACGACCGTCTGCGCCAACGCGCTTGGCCATACTTATTGTCAGCTCAGTGGCCACGAACAGGGGCTCCGGATTCCCCTCCCCGAATGGTTCAAGCGCTGAGAGCTGCTCGACGTCCTCGACTCGAAGAGCCTCCAGCGGCATTACCGCGTCCGCATGAATGGTCGGTGCCGTAGAGAAGGCTCCAAGCTGCCTGCGGCCTATGTCATTGATTCGCTTCCGGAACGCCTCCATTTGAGCGGGCATTATGGCCAGGCCGGCGGCAAGGGCATGGCCGCCGTATCGCAGCAGCAGGTCCGAACATCCCTCCAATACCTCCGCAATGTGGAACCCTGGGATGCTGCGCGCCGAACCGCGTAATTCGCCGTTAACCGCTCCAAAAAGTACAACAGGCCGATGAAACACCTCGAGAAGCTTCGATGCAACAATGCCGATGACCCCGACGTGCCATGAATCATCGTGCAGAACCAGCACCGGCTCGGAAGCCAGGTCTGCATCTTGCTCGAGCTTTGCCAGCGCCTGCGTAAGAATCGTTTCGTCAAGCTGCCGGCGCTTTCGGTTGATGGAATCCAGGTGGAGGGCAAGTTGCGATGCCGACGCCTCATCCGAAGTCAGGAGGAGGTCCAGCGCTTGGGTCGCGTCTGCAAGGCGCCCTGCAGCATTGAGGCGGGGCCCTATCCGGAATGCCACGTCTCGGGCGGTAACTGTACGCCCTGTGAGCTTGGCAACCTGAGTGAGCGCTCGCAGGCCTGCCTTCTTCGTTTTGGGCAAAAGCGCAAGCCCATTGCGTACCAATGCGCGGTTTTCGCCCACAAGCGGCACAACATCCGCGACCGTTCCAATGGCCGCCAGGTCAGCGAAAGCACGGATGTAATGTTCGTCCGGAATTTCCAGCTCACGGCAGAGCGCCTCTCCCAACTTGAAGGCAACTCCCACTCCTGCAAGCTCCTTGGATGGGTACGTGCAGTCTTTGCGCATCGGGTTAATGACAGCTAAGGCCGGGGGCAACTCACGGTGCGTGAGATGGTGATCGGTCACGATTACATCCATGCCAAGGTCGCGGGCCAGCGCAACCTCGTCAAATGCCGTCGCGCCACAGTCAGCAGTAATCATCAGACGGGCGCCCTGCCTTGCCGCGCGCCGGATGGCCTCCGAACTGAGACCATAGCCCTCCTCGAGCCGGTGAGGAAGGTGGTAGCATACATCCGCACCGAGAGAGGAGAGACATCGAATCAGCAACGCCGCTGCACAGATACCGTCGGCGTCGTAGTCCCCATGGACGAAGACCCGCTCCCCCGCCTCCAGAGCCTGCCGCAACCGAGCGACGGCGGGGCGCATATCCGGTAGCAGAAATGGGTCATGTAGATCGCTTACGGAACTCTCCAGGAATCGGCGCGCCTCAGTGGGACCGTGAAAACCTCGGCTGACGAGGACCGTGGGGGTAAGCAGCCCCGCTCCGATAGCCTGTGACAGGGACTGGACGAGGGCGGCGGGAACGTCCGGTACATCCCATTGTCGGCCATCGAGATCCAGATCCGGCATTGCAATCTCCCGCTCGCCTTCCCACAGTTCGTACATGCATTCTCTGCTCCAGTATAAGCCATGGACCTCCCGTTGTCAACGCGCACAACGAGGCCCTAAAGAAATCGAACAAAACAGGAGCCA
>JALGUK010000350.1 GCA_029820875.1 Candidatus Zipacnadia bacterium | reverse complement strand
ATGGCGCACAAGGGCGGCGCCATCAAGGATCCGCCGGACGAACGGCGACTTGCGTACGTGGCGCTCTCTCGAGCCGCCGAGCACCTGCATTTGACCGCCCCCCGGCACGTTCAGGCGAACGGCCATCTGGTAGCGGTGCCGCTCTCACGGTATCTTCGAGAGCTGCCTGAGGAGGCCGTGGCCTGGAGGTAAGGCGACGTGCGCCAGAGGCTGTCCAGGACCGCCACCCATATCGGAGAGCTGGTCGCTGCACTTAACCTCCTATAACCTCGCGTGATACCGCATGTAGCTAGATAGGTATGACCGTTCGACTGTATGACTATGCAGGCCACAATGCCAATCCTCGCCGTGCGCGTGCAGCAAAAGGGACAGGTCACGATCCCCAAGGAGATCCGGGAGAAGCTCAACCTGAAGAAGGGGGAATTTCATCATCTTCGTGATGACGGAGGCCGGAATCGTGATGGAGCCGGCCGAGATCGTGGTCTCGGCTGCGCTGGACGAAATCGGGAAAGCGCGCAAAGAAGAAGGGTTGCCTTTGCAGGAGCTCATCGACAGGAGGCGGAAGATCCGTGGCGATCTCGTCGAGGAAGAATACGGTATCCCCGATGATCAGCCCGAATGAGCTGCATCTTCACCGACTCGAGTGTGATCTTCTGGGAGGCCTATTCGGCCCGCGGGCGCTCCCGGGATCTCTTGCGGAGGGCGCTTCGCGGTAGGGTCACTCTGGTTCTAAGCGACCTCGTCCTTGAAGAGGCGAAGAGGAATGCGGCCCAAACCTCCCCTGAGAGCGTGCCCCTCTTGGGGCTCGTGCCGGTCAGGCTTCCTCTGAAAATCGTCCGTCCACGCAAGCTCGATGTCCTCGCTGCCACCAAGGCAACGGCAAGAAAAGACGGTTTCCCGGCATGTTCAGGCAAGCGGCCGCCTGCCACGCATTGGTGCAGCGCACTCGACTGTGTGCTAGACTCTATGCGGGTGAAAAGAATGGACTTTGAAACGCTGCTTCATCAGAAGCGAAGAGAGATCCTTGAGATAGGGGCTCGCTACGGAGCGCGCAGCATCCGCGTGTTCGGCTCCGTCGCCCGCGGGGAAGCCGGAGCGGCGAGCGATGTCGACTTTCTCGTCGAGCTCGAGCCCGGGCGAAGCCTGCTCGACCTGGGGGGGCTTCTCATGGACCTGGAAGAGCTGCTCGGTTGCGAAGTCGACGTGGTTACCGAGAAGGGACTGCGCGCGCGCATTCGCGAGCGGGTTCTGAACGATGCCGTGCCGCTATGAGAGACGACGCCGGGCGCCTACAGGATATCCTTGAAGCGATTGATAAGATCCAAAAGCATGCCAGTCGCGGGCGGGAAGCTTTCGAAACCGATGAGTTGCTTCAGGTATGGGCTGTCCATCATTTGCAGACCATCGGCGAGGCGGCCAACAAGATGTCACTAGAGCTCATGTAGCCCCATCCCGATATTCCATGGTCGCAGATCGTTGGAATGCGCAACATCCTTGTACATGACTATTTCGGCGTTGACCTAGACATCGTCCGGGCCGCGATTGAGCGGAATCTGCCCGCATTGAAGTCCCAAATTGAAGACCTTCTCAGGCGGCTCGAAGGACACGCTTGAGTTGTCGACAGGGCAGCATGATGCCTGGGCAAGCAAAGTAGAGCGCTCCACCGGCTGACGCCTCCCCCACCCCAAGAAGACCCCCTCAGCCGCTCCGGAGGCTGAGACCCCATTCATGGCTGGCTCTGTGCAATAACGGCCCTCGGCGCGGGATGCTATCGGTGAACGATCGGTCTCCCCGATCGGAAAGGAGGTGTTTGGCGTATGTGTGAACAGCCTACTTGGCTCCGCTCACAGGATTCTCCAGGTAGACGTCGACCATGACTGACCTCGAGCAACTCAAGGCGCGCAATCCCATCACCGATGTTGTGAAGCGCTACGGAGTGCGCCTTCAGCCCAGTGGCCAGAACTACCGGGGCCGCTGTCCCTTCCACGACGACCACACACCCTCCTTCTACGTCTATCCAGAGGATGGCAACTTCAAATGCTTCGGCGCCAGCTGTGGGCTTTCCGGAGACGTGATCGACTTTGTGGGGTATTCCCGGTTTGGGGAAGAGTGGGACAAGACTGACGGAGGCAAGTTCAAAATCGTGCTCCGGGAACTCGGCGCGTACCAAGATGCGGGAGGAGCACGCCCAAGGCCGCGGCCCCGGAAACGCCATACCCCCCCACCCCGAGTTGAGCAGACGCCGCCCCCGCAGGAGAAGCGACTCACGCAACCCGTCCTGGCAGCGCTCGACCTGGCTGCGCGCGTCTACCACGAGTACCTCGTGAAGCTCGGGGATGGCGAAGGGACGCCGCTCCGCTACCTCTATGATCGCGGCTTGACCTGGAAGACCGTCCGCGATGGGCAGTTCGGCTACTGCCCCTCGCACAGCAATTTGCTTCAGGTGGCCGCAGAGCTGATGGCCGTGCCGCGGGAGGCGCTGCTGGAGGCCGGGGTGCTGCGCAGGAAGCGCAGCCGAGGGGGTTTCTATGAGACCTTCTACGGCCGGATCACCCTCACGGACCGCGACTTTTCCTACAGGGTGGTCCACCTGATCGGCCGCAAGTTCCCCGGTGGCAACCTGCCGGAACAGGCGCCGAAATACCTCAGCCTGCCAGACTGGCCCAAGCCGCTGTATGGATACGCGTCGTTGCCCTACCGCGGCCGCGGGGCGGTGATGATCGTGGAGGCCCCATTGGACATGCTGACCCTGCGCCAGTGGGGCTACGAC
>JALGUK010000349.1 GCA_029820875.1 Candidatus Zipacnadia bacterium | reverse complement strand
TCCTTCTACGCCTCCGTCTTTTCCACACGCGCCACCTTGGTGATTCGGCTCCAGGGATTTGCTCCCACCTCGTAGGTGACATAGACAGGGCTCTCTACCCGCTCGCCTGTCAGGCTTGTCTCTACCTTGTTGCTCATTCTGACGATGGCTTTGAGCCTGATCCCGCCGTCGTCCGTCCGTTCCATCTCGTCCCACGTCCAACTTCTTGCCTCTTGTTTCGTCCCGGCAGATGTCTTCGTGCCGCCGATCACTCGTGGCGTGATAGCTCTGTGCACGGCACGCCCTGCCTCGCGCTGCACGACTTTTGTTAACAGGTCTTCCTGCAGGAAAATCGGCTGCGGAATCCTCTCGTTCAGCCGCCTGGCGTATTCCCGCGCCAACATCAGTGAAGAAGAATAGGCGCAAGCAATAAAGCTCAAAACATAGCCGATCAGGCATATCAGAGGGAAGGCTCGTATGATCTTTTCCTTAGTGGACAGATCCTCTTGTTCTTGCGCGGGTGTCTCTTCTACGGCCGAAGCATCTGGCGGGGGTTCGAGCACGAGCCATTCCATCGCCTCCCAGATTAACGAGACCTTTACCAGGAGTATTGCCAATAATATCGTCAGGACGACAGCTATGACCGGCGCAAGCGAAGCCTGCGTTTCTGTCCCGACCTTTTTTCTTTTCTTTCGTTCTCGCTTGAGCTGTCTGAGCAGCTCCTCTTCACGCAGAGCAAAACGGTTTGCATAGACTTGTTGAACTGTGAGGATACACCCGACGAAGGTGAGCGCGACAGCCAGCACAAGTATAGATGGCTTGACCCCGCTCCAAGCCCAGAGCATCCCCAGTAGGCCGAAGACCAGTGCCCAACCAGCGATCAGTAGGGGCATGAAAAAGTGGGGTTCCAGAAAGCGCAACAGGCCCCACAGTGCACCGAGTTCTTCGCGCTTCCACTCTTCCCAGGCACTGTTGTCAGAACCACAGCGTGGACACGCCTGGCCCGGTACATAGTCTGCCTTACAAACGATGCATTCAGGCATACCCCCATCACCCCCGCCCATTCGGGCCGTCCAGTCTCGTAGCCTGTTGGTTCAGAGAATATCACAAATCTACGCCGTCCCGCCGGTGTGCCAGAAGAGCACTCGTTCCCCGGGCTGGAAGACGCTGCGGCGGACCAGGTCCAGGAGGCCCTCCAGGGTCCGGCTGGTGTAGACGGGGTCGAGCAGCACCCCCGCGGTGCGGGCCAGGGTGCAAGATCGCCGCTCGCTCCAGGTCTCCCACCACGCCGTACCCGCCGCTCACAACCATCCGCCAATCCATTGTGGGTTTACAATAATGACGGCCCAGAGATGTGTCACATCTTCAGAAGCAGGAGGCGTAAAGCCAGCGCTACGTTGATGCCTCTTCCACAGCACGAGTAATCCTGACGATCCGCCCCCAGGGGTCTGCGAGCACTGTGTAAATTATGCGTTGCCCTCCATGTTTGTCCATGCCACCATCCAGACGTTGGCTCGGCATCTGGGGCGTAGTGTAAATTATGCGTTGCCCTCCATGTTTGTCCATGCTGGCGGGATTTCCAGATGCCTGAACGTACTGCCTCCCGCTGGCCTTCATTGTGATGCCACCATCATCCGTCCGTTCCAACTCTTCCCAGTTCCAGTTCTCGGACTCGATAGTCTGCTCTTGTTGGCGACGAAGATGCGCTGTCCGCTCTTCCTCACGCTCCGGTGTGCCGGGCGGCAGCAACAACCTGTTGAACATACCGAGCATCGTACCCGCAACCTCTCCTCTTCCCTCGTCTAGAGTTCGCGTCGTCCGCACGACAAAACCTGCTTCCCGGTCGAGTTGTTGTTCCGCTTGCATTCGGACCATCTCGGCCAGACGATTGCCCTGCAGGAATATAGGCTGCGGCAGTGCCTTGTTCATTTCCTGCGCATAGACCAGGGTCAACAGAAGCGATACAGAGTAGGTAAAAGAGACCATGAAAGCGACATACATACCCATCAATGCGAAGGGAAGGACCTGTCTGATTCTCGTGCGCAAACCGTCTGCTTTCTGGGATTGCTCTCCCTCGGTAGTCGCGTCAATCATTGCCTCCTGTCGCTCCACCTGCTCCAGGTACACCGGATCCAGGAAGAGCCACTTTGCCAACTTCCACACCATATCCGACGTGACCATAGTGTACGTGATCAACAACACCAAGAGCAGAGAGAACGCAGGCACCACGATTGCTCTGAACCGGACACCGCCAAGTAATGTGCTGTATCCCCGCCGCACTCGATTCAGCAGGTCCTGCTCCCGTATTTCGTGGCGTGCGCTGTATCCTGCAAGCGTAGCGATAAGGCATAGACATACAGTGACTACCACTGCCAGTAACTGAGAGGCGGGAGTGATGCCCTTCCACAGCCCTCCTATCCCCATCAGGCCGAATGGTAGGGCCGATAAGGTGACGAAAAGAGGGAGATAGAAATGCGGTCTAAAGAAGGCTAGCAGACCCTCTAGCCCACCTTGCTCCTCAACACGCTCCTGCCAGTCATCCCAAGGAGTGTTGTCCGAACCACAGCGCTGGCAGGGGTGATCTTTCTCATAGTATCCTTTGCAAACAATGCATTCAGGCATACTGTATTGCTCCCGCCCGTTCGCGCTACCTGGCCTCACACGCTGCAATTGGTCAAAAGAATATCACAGATTCTTTCCAAGCGCAAGTACCGTTGCTGAGCGCACTGGCGATCAGATTACCTCATTCCCATACCCAAGCTCATACCCAAACAACCCCGCCGTCCCGCCG
>JALGUK010000015.1 GCA_029820875.1 Candidatus Zipacnadia bacterium | reverse complement strand
GGAACTGCGTCAATCAAGAAGTTAAACACCTCGGTTGCACACACTGCAGCGGTGTCAAACCAGATGTTGGGGATGTCTTTTATCTGATGGATGGAGTGCTCAATGGCCCAGGGAGCGAAGCATCGGGCACAGTGGGCGAGAATCCAGCGGATTCGGGGGTACTTCGATGAAAGCCTTTTGATGTCCGCGATGTTCTCCGGATCCGCAAGCGCCTTCGACTTGGCCATGTGCAGCGTGATGAGCAGGCCCTTGTCATCGGCGACCTCGAGCAGCGTCTCGGGCAGCATGTCCGTAATGCGACATTCAACAGGATCATCTGCAAAGAAGCGGTAAGGCTTGAGTCCCACGAAACCGTGGTGCTCCACTTGCTCAGCCAACCATTCAGGCTCCATTTTCGGAGTGACTACCATCTCCGCCGCCGATAGCGGGTCCTTGGCCGCCTCCGCCGCCATGAACTCTACCTGTGCCTGTAAATCCACTTTGTAGAAAGGGAACGGAATCAGCAAGAAGTGAATTTCGCGCTGCGGCAACAGAGTCGCTTGCCAGGCTTTCAAGGACTCCAGGTCACTGTTTGGCATGTCCCGGTCCAGCCAATCAGGGCGGGGGAATACCGGATCGTCGGGGGTCTGCAGGCAATGAGCCGCCAGGAAGATGTGCGAATGGGCATCGAAGAGGCGGTCCGGAACAAAATCGGCCAGTTCCTCTTCCCAGATGCGACGGTCAATATCATTGTATGGAATCTCCACGTCTTAGCTCCCCTTTCGATTTACTATTGTCTACGCACTCATTTCTAGCAGCTTGACCCTATCCAATGCTGCCTCGCCCAGGTTATGCTCCTTGTCACCTGCGGTCAATATATAATCGGGCTTGCGGGGCATTCCGTCGGCGTTTGGATCGTTCTCCAGAAGCGGAAAGCCGTTCGCGGTTCGATGCTCGTCAATGAGCTTCCATCCGACTCGGTCCAACGCCACCGGGTCAGTGGCAACCAAGAGGCCTCCGTAACGTGCGGTGGTTCGGGGCTTGTAGGACGGGCCGCCGTAGTAAAGCAGATTGAGAACGTCGCAGATGATTAACCCCTGCGCGTTGCGAATCTCCGGCAGCAGGTTCAAATCAGCGATCATAACCGCGTGACCATCGGTGGGGTGGTATTTGTTCGGATTGTGTACGCCGCCCAGCCAGGTCTTAAGCGCGCCGGTTACGCCTACAATCCCATGGTCCTTCATTACCGGCAGGCTGACCTGGCGGGTGCACAACCGCGTGAGAAAACGCGCCAGGCACGAGGCAGCCGTGCGTGAGACATAGATATCGTTGCTGTAACCGACCTTTGTATCCGTGCACCCGAGGCAGGCAGGCTGGTTACCGGGCTGTCGAATCTTGTAGCCCGCGCCGATTAGATCCGCATTGCTTCTGTCCCATATCACGATGTTGCCGGGATTCACGCCGATATCCGTAAGGCGGCGTATCACCAGGTCCGTGAGCGCATTATGGGTACAAACGGGCCTACCCCCACTCGGGCCGGGTAGACAGCTCACCTTCAGGCCCACCCGGTCCTCCGGGGAGTAGTAATCCCGCCATACTTCACGGGGGTCGTTCACACCGCCCAACGCGGCAACAGCCCTGTCAAGCATTTGTTCCAGAACAGTCGAATCAACTTGGTCGTTGTCATCAATCGCGTTCTCGCTCCGGATGAGCACCACACGGCCACGAAGCGGCCGTGACACTGATGCTCGTGTCATCGTCTGATGCGCGGGCGATTCCTCAGCGGTGGAACGGCTCCTACAACCGCCTTGGAGAGCGGCCTCAGCGGTTACAAGCAGGGAAAAAACGTCTCGCAGGAACTGGCGCCGCGAATTTGACATATTGCAGCGATTCACCGATTCAACAGGTTCGATTTACTTCCAAAGCCCCGGGATTTTTGCTCCGCAGAATGGACACCTGCCGTTCTTGATGCGATTGACGCGTATTTCATAGCCAATTCGCTGGATTAGGAGCTTCCCGCAGGCATGGCAGTATGTGTTCTCGCCTATGTTACCGGGAACATTACCTACGTAAGCATAGTGAATTCCCGCATTCAACCCGATTCTGCGGGCCTTTTCGAGCGTCTCGACCGGTGTAGGCGGGAGGTTGGTGAGTTTGTACATCGGCATGAACCGGGTAAAGGAAACAGGCACATCCGGGCCGAGGTTGCGCACGATCCATTCACTGAGTGCCTTGATTTGCGCCATGTTGTCGTTCAGCGTCGGCACGACGAGGTTGACAAGCTCGAACCAAATGCCCTCGGAACTCAAAGTTTTCAGCGTTTTCATCACCGGCTGAAGCTTGCCATGGCAGGTGCGCTCGTAGAAAGTCTCGCTGAACCCCTTGAAATCAACCTTGACCGCCGTAAGATGCTCGCACAGGTCCCGCATAGGTTGCTCGTTGATGAAACCGTTGGTGATCATCACCGTCTTGACGCCGGAGTTCTTCGCCAGCTTCGCCGTATCATAGACGTATTCGGCAAACACCACGGGTTCGGTGTAGGTGAAAGCAATCCACTTGCAGCCCGCCTTTTTCGCCTCGCTGATGACCTTTTTCGGGGGCAGGCTGTAGTTGTACGTGTTTTCCGGGCGCGCCTGGGAGATTTCCCAATTCTGGCAGTAGTCGCAGTCCATGTTGCAGCCGGCTGTGGCGATGGAGTAGGCAAAACTCCCGGGGACCGCGTGGTAAAGCGGCTTTTTCTCTATCGGGTCCACATGAATCGCGCATGGAACGCCGTACACGAGCGTCTTGTAAATGCCGCCTTGGTTTTCTCGGACGCCGCAGTAACCTCGTTCTGCGTCATCCACGACACAGTGCCGAGGGCATAGGGTGCATTTGACCCGCTTATTTGGAAGCTTCTTATACCAGCGGGCCTCGACGTTCGACAGCGGCGCGCCCTTGGCGAACGCCGCCTGCGCGCTTGCTGCAAGGGCTGCTACGCCGGAGGCAGATGCGATGAACTCTCGTCGGTTGAGTTTGCCCATTTCGACCGACCTCTTGTTGCGCTCCTCCACCTGTTCAGGGCTGTCTCCATCAACAATAGTAACATTCCGTAGCGGCCATATCACTTCCTGCCCCACGTGTTCTTGACGTTCACATCCACCGGCTAGTTCAGGACGAGAATGCAGGCGGACGCGGCCTGATTTATCGCGCCTACCGCACGTCCTCCTCCACCCACTCGAACACGCCGCTGGCCTCGAGAGCCTTCCGGGTGCGCTCGGCTGCTTCATCGGAATAGGGGGCCTGCGCAGGGAACGGAGGGCCGCACTCCAGTCCCAGAACCCGCATCGTCGTTTTTCCGGACGGCCCCTCCCCCACGCCCACCCACTGTTGGTGCTCAGGCGCCACGGCCGCGCGGAACGGGTTGAAGTAGACCTCCGTGAACAGTTCGTCATACTCGTCCCAGCGCTTTTGCTTTAGCAGGCTCCAAAGTTTAAGTGACAGTCGCGGGGCTGCATTGGCAAGGAAGTCAATGAAACCGGCCATCCCAAACCGGTGGCTTTGCGAGAAGATGAGCTGATTGTCAATGAAGTTGAGCCGGTCACTGAACATGCGCAGCACGCGCCAGAAGTTCACCTGGTCGTAGGATGCCCACTTCAGCCCGTCCAAGTGCTCCAGCTCGATCATGCGCTCAAGAAGCGGGGGTCTGAACTCCCATCGGCCGGGCATGGCCCAGGGAGTATTGTAGGCCATAATGCCAATGTCGGCGGCGTCGTTCAGATACTGGAAGTGGTAGAAGACATCATCATCTGACGGGGGCAGATAATGCGGCGGTGCAACCTGCACGAAATCAATGCCGCCTTCTGCGGCGTACCGCGCCTTCTTCGCGGCCACACGGGCGCTGAGGTCGAAGATTCCGACCATCGTCGGCACCTTGCCCTCCGCCGCCTCCGCGAGCACGTCCACGTTCCGCTTGAACTCATCCTCGGTGTAGAAGTAACCCTCGCCGAGACCGCCACCGCCCATCAGCACACCATCCCCTTCGACGATTCCCTTGCTCACCAGCCAACGGGTGTGCTCAGCCTGACGGTCCCACCGGATCTCGAAGTCATCGTTGCAGAAAGTCGGCATTGATATGACCACGCCGACAAGCTTCTCGCGCCGTGCATCGGCCATGCTTGGGGCCTCCCTTTGTGCGTTGCGGAGATTTCATTCAACGGCGGGCAATTCGCTCCGGGCCTTTCCGGCACCTCCAGGCGCCGAAAAGTGGTTCGAGCAAATGGTCGTCCCTACGGATACAGCCGCACTCGTCGGACGATATCACTGCTGCTCGTGCAACTTGTGAACAATCATCTCGATGTTCTTGTCGTCGCTGGTGCCCAGGCGGTACTCTGGCCTGCCGGCGGTCGCGATGTGCCTCGGCTCGCGGCCAACTTTGACCAGTGGAGCCAGACCGTGTCTCTGCCGCATCAGGTCAATCAGTTCAGCGCACTTTGCATCCACGGCCACCGGATCGGTGCTTGCGCATATAGTATGATAGTCAACGGCGAACTCCTCCTGGTAGGTAGGCCCGCCATCGTAAAGCACTCTCAGTGCGTCTACTACAATCAACCGCTGCTTGGTGCGTATCTCCGGCGCGGCGTTAACGTCCGCGATTGCGGGGTTACATCCGCTGTAGTGGAAGTCCTGGGGGTTGTCAATCGAGCCGAAGTGATTTTTGAGCGCGACACTCACGCCTGCGTAGACATTGTCCTTGACGACCGGCACGTTGATGATAGCGGTGGCCATGTCGGTCACAATCCTGGACAGGTGAAAGGATGTCTTACCGATGGTGGAGCGCTCATCCTCGTAACCGCAGTTGGCGACAGGACCCAGGGTGCCGAAGCATCGTGGGCCAGTCCCTTGGGCGTTAAGCTTGTAGCCCGCCGCTGCGAGGTCCTCGTCGTTCCTGTCGTAGATGATAATATTCTCGTCCGGCACCTCGGCGGTGTGCAGCCCCTCGACCAACGCCTGGACGACCTGCGGGTCGGTCGCAAAATAGGGAGCACTGCAGTTGACCTTGATTGCAACGACATCGGTCGCCGTAAAGAGCGCTTGATAAGCTTCGCGCGGCATTCGGGCACCGACGGCCTCGCGGACAGCCAGGTGCACCATTGCGCTCAGCTTCTGCTGCCGGTTGTCGCCCTCCGCTTCGGCGAGCCGCATATCCTGCACCACAGCCAGACGCGATTTTGCCTCCGCAGCCGAAGCCGCCCGGCGGCTCCACGACAAATCCACACCCAGCCCTGTTGCGAGCACGGCGGCCCCGGCTCCTCGAAGGAACCGGCGCCGGCCTTCATCGGTTGGTCTCAAATGTACCATCTGCCTGTTAGAAGCAATCTCAGACCGTTCTCACGAGTCATCAATCAGTTTCCGCACGACTGGAGACAAGTATAATTCCTCGACCCCGACCTCACGCAGGGCGCGAGCGAGGACACGGATACGTTGAGGAAGGTCAGTATGACGCTCAATGATTATCACTCGTTGGCCGTGAACCGTACACAACCCCCCGGGGACGCCGCAATCCTCATACCTGACCTTTACCCCGAGCTTCGCGGCTGCCTCCTCCAATTGTGCCAACACCGCTTCGTCATTCAACTTACATGCACCCGCCCACGAATCCCCGGCAACGCGGTCTGGACACCTCAAGTCGGCGCGCCGAGCCGCCGAGATTCAGTTGGGAACCGCTGATGGACTCTGCCACCAACGTAGAAGATTTAGCGGCGTGTGAAGCCGAATAATTTGTTTAGCCCATCGCTGAGACAGCCATACCAATATGCAGTGTATCGCTCCGGACCCGTCAAGTCAAGCGGGCGCACATTCTACCGGGGTGCGTCTGAAGGAGGAAGAGCGGTGCCTAACCTCACTGTTTTAATCATTGACGACAGCGCCAACTTCGTTAATGCTCTGGCCACACAATTAGTCCAGAGCGGCTACAATGTACAGTCGGTGACGGAGGGCCACACCGGCCTGCAAATGGCTCGCGTTTTGCGCCCCGGTGCCGTAATTGTGGATGCGCAGGTCCCAGGGCTGAGCGGTTTGGAGGTCTGCAAACGCATCAAGACGGATCCAGAGCTGAAAGAGATTCCGGTCATAATGCTCAATACAAGTCAGCCCGCTGACAAAGAACATGAGCATGATAGGAGGGTCGCCGAGAAGGAACACTTGCCGGAGGCCGATGTCACTCTTTCAAAGCCCATGCCGGCCACCGAGGTGGTTGAGCAGGTGGACCGCATTATCTCCAGTGCGCAGAGCAGGCAGGAACGTCCCCCCGCCGTGCTGGTCATTGATGACGACGTGGCGACCCTCCGGTTATTCGAGCACGTGCTGGCGCGAGAGGGCTTTCAGGTGACGACCCGTACAAGCGCGGAGACAGCGTTAAAGGAGCTGGACGTCGCCGAATTCGACCTGATTCTTCTGGATTTCAAAATGGCGGGCATGGACGGCATCCAGGCGCTGCAGGAGATACGTAAGGCGACGGAGGAAGCCGCCGTCGTCATCGTAACCGGCCACAGTTCGGAATCTGTCGCAATCGAGGCTATCCGCCATGACGCCGACGACTATGTGACTAAACCCCCGCAAGTGCAACAGATGTCCGCTATGGCGGCCCGCAACCTCGCCAAGGCCCGACTCCGAAAAGAGCGCGCACGGCTGCTCGCTCAACTCAAGGAAAATGCAATTCAACTGGCATGCAACTATGAGGAAACACAACAGCGCAACCGCGAGCTTAGAGAAGCCCTTGAAAAGCTGAGGAATACTCAGGAGGAGCTTGTAGAGGCGCAGCGCCTCGCTGCGGTTACGCAGACGGCCATTACCGTCAATCATGAAATCAATAACCCCCTTGCGGCCATAGTCGGCAACGTGCACTTCCTGTTGACCGACGGCAGTGTCACATCCCCACGAGCGTTGGAGCGGCTCCAGATGATTCAAGAACAATGCATGCGCATCCGGGATACGACTCACAAGCTTACCCGCGTTACCCAAACCGTCACGACCGAATATGCCAGAGGGATTGATATGCTGGACCTGGACGCCTCGACCCAAGCGCCGAGCAATCAAACCAGCAACGATTCCACAACCCCGCCTGCAGAGCGTGACGACCTCCGTTGTTGAGCCTAAGCCCTGCGCCGAACGAACCCTTCCGCCCCACAAACACATCCTATTGAACGCAGACCTTCATTTTCACAAAAGGGAAACGACTTTTCTGTCTCCTGCGGGTCGTCAAAATCGCGTTCGGTTGGTATACTTATAAAGTATGGGGGTAGAGAAGCAGTCTCTCGCAGCCACTCTTAGCCGGAGGAGCTGTGACACCCACAAAACCATGAGAATAGCAATGCTAAGGCTCTTGCTGCGACTGGCATTTGTTCTTCTGGTTGTGATGTCCGGAGGAGGACTTCCAGCCCCGGCCGCTCGTAGCGTCGGATACGAACGGCTGAAGGTGCTGGGCGTGTGGACGCACGTAGTGACAGTGGACATGAACGACCCCAAGGTCAAGGTGACGGTGGACCTTGCTGTGGGTTTCCCCGGCAACGCGGAACCGTTTGCTGCGTTTATCCGTAGGTCGCTCCCAGCGGCGGCCATTACCGGCACCTTCTTCTCGAAGGTCTCGCGGCTACCGGTGGGGTCCATTGTGATTGACGGGCGGCAGCGCTACTTCGGCGGTCTTGGCTCGGCAATGGCCATTACACCGGACAACAAGACGACCTTCCGACGTGTCCCTTACGGCCGGCACATGGACTGGCGCGAATATGAGACCGTTCTTGCCTGCGGGCCTACGCTCCTTAAACACGGACAAGTGGACGTCAGGCCGGATGAAGAGGGTTTCACCGACCCCCGAGTGCTTGGACGCGCGCCGAGGACAGCCATCGGGCTTACGCGAAACAATAAACTCAAGATGATTGCCGTGGGCAAAGCAATCACGCTGACCGAGTGCGCGAAGGTCCTCAAGGCATTAGGCTGTGTAGAGGGAATCAATCTTGACGGCGGGACATCTTCCGCGCTTTACTATTGGGGGAAGTTCATCGTCTGCCCTGGCCGGCCGCTGGTTAACGTAATAACCGTGCATCACAACGTACCGGAAGAGAAACGATTCGCCAAGGCATTGCCCGAACAAAAGGCAAAATACCGGGAAAGGTTACGAAAGGAGCGGGCACGGCGGCAGTTCCTGGCAGGCGAGCGACTCCGGCGAGTCCGAAAGTTTGAACGCGCGATTGACCACTACAAGCTTGCGGTGGATGCCGACCCGTCCAATGCCACTTACCACGTCGCTTTCGCCATGGTCCTGCAGGAGGCCGACATGCCCCGCCAGGCGGCATCAGAGTTGGCGGCTGCCGGCGAGGCGCTTCTGGCCAAAGGGCTGCTCGCGGAGGCCCAAATGCGCCTGTCCAACGCGATTGCTCTTAACCCGCTTCTTCCTTCGGCACATTGGACGCTGGAGAGGGTGTACAACGCGCGGGGGCTGACCGAGCGGGCCGAGATGGAGCGACGAGCCGCCGAGTCGGTGGAAATGGCTCTCGCGGCCGTCGGAAACGTGCCGTCCAACATCCACGACGCCTATATCACCTGGGCGCCTGTCGAGACAGGACCGGTATTAACGACCTGTCGTCCTCGCATCGAGGGGACAATCGAAGAGCGGCGGTTCACCTGCAAGGATTGGCGTTTCACCATCGAGATTCCCCCGAACTGGCGCTTCGTACCAGTCGCCGATCCGACCGAGATTAATATGCAACACAAGACGAAGTCGATGCGGGCCGTCCTACGTATCTTCCCTACCGACGGCCGTATAGCACCGGGGGCGTATGCCGACCTCTACTTCGCCGGCACGTTCCGCCAGGAAATCCGGTCTATTCACACTACACTCAACGACTGGCCCGCCTACCAGGTTCACACTCGGGAGCTGGTTGCGGGACGGGCTATCGAGTCCGTCACATTGTTCGTTCTTCGCGGAAGTGACATGTTCGTTCTGTCCGAAGTGGTTGCGGCTGACCATGCGCTGTCAGCAAAGCCGGACTTCGCATTTCTGCGCAGCCATCTCGAATTCATTGATTAGGCCGATTGCAATGCTCGCATCCGACTTCGACTACGAACTCCCACAGGAGCTAATCGCCCAGTTTCCCGCCCCGCAGCGGGACGCATCGCGCCTTATGGTCTTGCACCGCGACAAACAGGAGATCGAGCACAGGCACTTCCCAGACCTGCTCGAATACCTGCGTCCGGGTGATTGCCTGGTCGTCAACGACGCCAAGGTCATCCCGGCTCGTCTGCTCGGCCGGCATGCAGACACAGGAGGAAAGGTCGAGCTTCTGCTGCTGCGCCCGCTGGAGGAACAGAAGTGGGAGGCTCTCGGGCGACCCGGGCGCCGGCTGCGGCGAGGGGCATGTTTGGAGTTCGGTGATGGTGAGCTGCGGGCAGAGGTCGTCAATGTCATGGAGGAAGGGCGGCGCGTGGTTAAGTTCACAAGCAGCAAGACTTTCCGAGACGTCGTCGAGCGACTCGGGCGCGTACCGCTTCCTCCGTACATACGCCGGGAGCCGGTTCCCGAAGACAAGGAGCGGTATCAGACCGTTTATGCACGCAGGGAAGGGGCCGTAGCGGCGCCCACAGCCGGCCTTCACCTTACCCCTGAGATGCTGGATCAGGCCCGGAGGCGTGGAATACATGTCAGGGCGATTACTCTCCATGTCGGGCTTGGCACATTCAAGCCCGTCACGACGCGCACGGTGGAAGAGCACAAAATGCATGTAGAACCCTTTGAAGTCAGCCCTGAGGCGGCGGAAGAAATCAACGCCGTCCGCAGTTCGGGGGGCCGCGTGTTCGCCGTGGGAACCACTACTGTACGCGCGCTTGAGAGCGCAGCAGACGATTCAGGCCGCGTCATGCCTCTGACCGCTGATGCGGACCTGTTCATCCGCCCAGGCTACAAATTCCGCGTGGTTGACAAGCTGGTGACGAACTTCCACCTTCCAAGGTCCACGCTGTTGATGCTGGTTTCGGCATTCGCCGGGCGGGCATTCATCATGCGCGCTTATGCTGAAGCAATTCGGCTCAAGTATCGTTTTTACAGTTACGGTGATGCAATGTTGATATTGTGAGGCGGCGATGGAAGCGCAACGTTACTATGTGAGCGTCACCTCCGGGCTTGAGGATGTGGCTTGGGACGAGATATCGGAGAAGCTCACCCGCCCGCAGCTTGTCAGCTGGCGAAGAGGCAGGATTTTCTTTGAGACAAATGACCCGCCGGCGCGGCTTCTGATGCTGCGGTCCGTTGACAATGTGTTCGTGTATCTGGGGGAGATGCACGGGCTGACGGCCGCCCGGGAGAGTCTCGGGCAGATTCAACACTTTGCGCAGACGCTCGATGTATCAACGGCTCTCCTGCTGCATTCCCGGGTACACGGGGACAGCGGCGAGCCGTCGTTTCGTGTTACAAGCAAGCGCTCAGGAACTCACGATTTCAATTCCATCGACATCCAATGCGCCGCAGGGCAAGGGCTTGTTGACAGACACGGGTGGAGAGTGGACCTTACGGGCCACGATTTGGAGTTCCGCTTCGACGTAAACGACGATGTGTGTCTCGCGGGGCTTCGGCTCTCAGATAGTTCGCTGCACCGCCGCTCAAGAGTAGTTCACGGAGTGGCCTCCCTGAAGCCGACGGTGGCCTATTGCATGATCCGGCTGGCCGGAGTCGCCCCAAATGACGTCTTTGTGGATCCAATGTGCGGAGCGGCTACGATTCTCATCGAGCGTGCTGACGCAGGGCCATATCGTTTGCTATTCGGCGGGGACCTGTTCGTCAAGCCATTGCGCCTTGCCCAGCAAAACATCGCGGCGGCTCATCTACATGCGGACCTGTTCCGCTGGGATGCGCGGAGGCTGCCATTGCGGGAGCAATCTGTGGACCGAGTGGTGTGTAATTTGCCCTTCGGGCGACGGGTAGGTTCGCACGATGTGAATGTCCGCCTGTATCCGGGTTTGTTGCGCAGTTTGGCGCGGGTTCTCAAGCCGGGCGCGCAGGCGGTTCTTTTAAGTTTGGAGCGACGGCTCCTGGAACGCCTCCTGACGCGACATAAAGAACTCCAGTTGCTCCGCCGAATCCCCATCAACCTCGCTGAATTACACCCATCAGTGTACGTGTTGGCCAAGACATCACAGTAGCAGACACGTGGAACCTTAGCCCAGGCAGCAGTGTCTAAATGCCTGTAGTTCAAATCCGGCATAACACGAGCATGGTTGCCGAGGGGGTTGACTCGATTGGTTCGTTTCGGGTACATTAGAGCATCATTTGTGATGTTCCTCGCACTGCTGTTGATACCCGCAGCCGCAAGCAACAGTGGTGAAATCGTAATTGCAAACCAGGTAGTCCTGCGCGTGCGCGTCGCGCCGCCTGAAATGACGGTCGGGGAACGTACTTTGATTGTCGAGCGGCGCGTTGTTGATATCATCAGTTATGAAAAGCTCAGCCCACCAGACGTAAAGATTAAGGGAAACCCGAACTGGCCGGCAATCTGCGTGGGCAAGCACATGCTGATTACGGTCACACCGGCGGATGCGCAGGCCAATGGGACAACGCCGATGGAACTGGCCAGGAGCTGGGCGGAGAACGTGCGTCGGCAGTTGCCGAAGGCGGAGCCGCTGGGGCATCGTGTGCCGGCTACCGGTCGTGCCCCGATATAATGCAGCAAGCATAAACACACTCAGGGAGGTCGTATGATGAGCGTACGCCGAGGCGTTGTGGTGGCCATCGCAGCAATGATTGGAGTTGTTATAGGCGGCTGGATCCGACCCGCCACTGCCCAAGACGTGGCGGAGATATGCGTTGCCGGCAAGGTTGTGGCCCGTGTCCGTGCAACCGGGCCGTACGGCTCGCTGTGGGAGCGCGAACGCAAGATAAACCAGGCAATAGTGGAAGTGCAGTCCACGGAGGACTGCAACCATCCGAAAATCTGGATAAGTAGGAACGGGGACACGGTGAACATCTGGGCCTGGAAGCACAAGCTTCTGACCGTGTACCCGGAGGACGCCGCCCCGTACCGAATGACCCCGAAAGCACTTGCAGTCCAATGGAAGGCGAATTTCGCAAAGCGCCTACCGGAGGCGGTACCTGTCTCCAAGATGACCCCCGACAACCCGGCATGGCCCTACGGAAAGCTCGGCCAGCCAAAGCCTTCGGAGGCCGCACCGGCCCCGGAGAAGCCCATCCGCGTTGAGGTCGCATCGCCCTCAGCAAAACCCTCCGTGCAAAAGCCCAATCGCCCCTCGATAGCGCGTCCCTCCGTTCCGGCAGAGGCGGCCCGCGAAGCCGTCATCGTCGCGTTCGAGAAGGCACGCTGGCTTTCCGACGAGGGTTACCTGATGCAACAAAAGGAGCTGGCCGAGGACCTGCTTGCGGAACTGCAGGACATCCTGTCACCAACCCCCTCACACCGCAAAGCAAGCCCAGGGACAGGCGATGTCTCCACAACATCCGCTGCGCCCGAACCGGTAATGGTCACCGAAGCGGCCGTCCCAGGTGAGGAGGGGGAAACATCACCACCAGCGGAACCACAGCAAGCCCCTCAGCCACCGGCGCTGACTCGCGGTGAGGCGATTGCCAAGGTTCTCGTCACTTTCGAACAAGTCCGGAGACTTACCGACGCACAGTACTTGCTGCAGGCGAGCGCCGAAGCGAATGCCCTGATAGACAGCTTGCGGCCTTACCTGGACACGCCGGTTCTTGCCCTAAAACCCGGCGAGATCGGAACCTCACCACAAACCTTCCAGCCGACAAGCGCCACCGAGTCGGTGAACAAGATTGCTGTAAAGGAACGGATAGCGAGGCTTCGTGGCCCGTATATGAGTGCGAAACGAGCGGGGAAAGATGTGAGCGAGGTCGAAACGCTGATAAAAGAAGCGCGAGATGCCTGGTACGCAGGCGAGTTCGTACGTGCCAACGAACTTGCAGCCCTCGCCGAAATAGACCTCGGTGTCGCCCAGCAGGGCACTCTGGAGCCTATTGAGAAGTTGCCTGGGGAAGCTCAGCCGGTCACTGCTCCCCCCACCGTTGAGATAAGCACCGAATCGCCAGCGGGGCAGCCGGCCGAAGAGGCGACAAGTGCAGCACCTGCCGCGGAGCAGCCTGCCGCGCCGGTGGGTATGGCGCCGGCTCCCACAGTGGTACCGAACAAGATGATTATCAAGGACAAGATCGCCTCCACCCAGGCTAAATGCAATCAGGCGCAGGCCGAGGGGCACGACGTGGCTGCAATTAAGCGGCTCCTGAAAAATGCCCGCGCGGCATGGTATCGCAATGACTTCGCCGCATCCAACAGCCTTGTCGAAGAGGCGATTGCAACGCTGCAAAAGCTGACGGCCGCTCAATGAATGGCACGTTTTCATGATGGACCTGACCAACTAACATTAGTGAAGAACTCAGTGAATGCGGGCCGACCGCTATAGGTCGGCCCGCAATGCGTTGAAGGGTTCCTCATGTCCCTGGGCGAAACTGTTCAATGAAATTCTATATCTCGGTCTTCATGGAGGGGTACTTTGGCTGAGATTCGGCCGTTTCGCGAGAGTGATTTGGATGATATCCTCTGCATGACTGAAGCCGCCTGGGAGGGAATGACCCTCTATCATTTGACTGAGCAGCGGCACGGAATGATCGGCACGGTCCCTTGGCATGAGCGCAAACGTCGCGATATCGAGAGCTTCTGCACGAGGCATCCCCAGCAGGTTTTGGTCGCCGAAGAAAACGGACGTGTGGTCGGTTACGCCACGTTCGTTTACGAGCAGGCCGATCGCATCGGCATGGTGGGCAATAACGCCGTTCACCCCGATTTCCGCGGTCGCGGCATCGGTACCGCGTTAGTGACGGCCGCTATTGAGAAGCTCAGAACACTCGGCGCGAGGGTGCTCCGTGTTACTACCATGGAGCATGACACCGCAGCGAGACATATCTACGAAAAGTGCGGCTTCAAGGAGATCGCACGCTCGATTCACTATACGATGAATGGCCGCGCTGAGCCGTAGCGAAAGGTCCTGCCGTTCCTGGAGGAAGCACCCTGATATCTGTAGCGATTTTCGACCTGGGGAATGTGGTTTTGTACTTTGATCACATGATTTCGAGTCG
>JALGUK010000348.1 GCA_029820875.1 Candidatus Zipacnadia bacterium | reverse complement strand
TTCGCCTTCCGGCGGGGGCGCAACCGTTAGAAGGATACTCGGGAGGAGGCACAACCGTGCGCTGGTTCACGAATCTGCTCTTCGGCATCTTCGTATTGTGCGCTCTAAGCGGCATCATCCTGGCTGGCAGCCCGGCGATACCGCCACTTGCTGCGGCAAGCGCAGAAGGAGGTCCGGGGACGCAAGTGAGTACATCACAGGAGACACCCGCCACTGGGATCGTGGACGTGACAAGATGTCCGGCCAAGCTGACCGTTCCGCCCAACGTTCCGGCAGGCGCGGCAAGGCGGTATGGCCTCAGCTTCCCGTTCCAGGTTGGGCCGCGAACCGCGGCGCTGTCCTGCAATCTTCGGGTCGAGGGCGTGGGGATCGGTGATTTCGAGGACGGAAGCGACCTGATCCTGTTCGACGACCTCTCCCAGATCAGCGCCGAGGGCGCGGTTCCGCTCGCGAGGAACGAGAGGCTCGTTGACGCCGAGACTGGGGCACGCCGGTATGTGGCCAAGTTCCCGGTGATCGGCGGATTCGTGCCACTTGGGGCGAAGCGTGAGGACGGCACTGCGCACCCCCACGCCGGCACGGGGTTTGGCATCTGCGAGGCGCTCTCGTTCCCGATGACCGAGGCGGGGTACTTCAGTTGGAACGACAAGTGGCAGCAGAACCTGGAGGTCCGCCAACTCGCTTACGATGGCAGAGAGTTCCGCGTCGTCAGAACCGAGCTGAAGGCAGTGACCGCCCCGCTCAAGGCGCCGGGTTCCGACTGGGCCATGGTCGCGCCCGGGCTGACGCAGGCGATCCCGGACGGCGATGACCTGCTCTATCCGTTGATGGCCCGCACGTCCGAGGGCTCAGCCTGCGGTGTCACGCGCTGGCAGCGGCGCTATGGACTCTGGCGCCCGACCTCGTTCGTTCCCATCATGGACACGCTGGAGGGCCAGTGGTACGAGCCGAGTCTCATTCGCGATACGGACGGGTCGCTTCTGTTCTCGGCTCGCATCGACGAGGCGATGATCCGCGTGTGGCGTTCGACGGACGGCGGCAGAGCGTGGGACCTAATCGTGGACGTTGCCGGTGAGCGTCAGCCGGCGCCTGTAACGCTCAATCGGGCAGCCGATGGGACGCCATACATCGCGGGTAACCTGCTTGGACGCGGGCGGGAAGTCGTCTGCCTTTGGCCGCTGAGCGCGGCGCGCTCGGGACTGGAAAGCCCGATCGTCGCGCGGGACGCGCAGGCGGAGTTCGGACCTCCTGCGAGCGGCGCCCGGTGGAAGGTGGACCATCCGAACGCGAAGACCCTACGGCTGGCCGATGGCAAGTGGCACAACGTGCTGGTGTACCGCATCATGGACGCTGCCGAGCACGGCGGCGCCGATGCGCCGCCTCAGACCGGGTGCTATGTTGAGGAGGTGCTCTCGGCCGGCCCGGCGATCCCTGCGTGGAAATTCGATTGAAGAGGACTTACTGAGCCTTGCCGAGCAGGAGGTATACCGATGCGCGCCTTCGAGTCGTTGTGCTTGGTACTGGGGATCTTCGCAGGGAGCGCATTTCCCGTAGGTGCTGAGAACGCGCAGCCCGTCAGTACGTCCACCGAGTGGCGCGATGACGAGGCCAGCCTCATCGTCGTCCGGGAGCTCAACCGTGCTTACGCCCGCCTGCCCTTCAGTCGGGAGTACGAGGGCGTGCTGGACGATTGCCCCTTTGAGATGACCTGGACCATCGGCCCGAACACGCCGGCCCCCTGGAAGGGTGGCGTGGCGGGAGTGTTCGGGGACGACATCGCGCTCGTCGGTGGGCTGTGGATGCCCGGCCGCGAGAACCTGGCGTACTCGTACAGCATCGCGACGCAGACCTACTCGGAGATACCTCCGCCCCCTTTTGACGCCGCGTACACTCAGGGAATCGCGGACACAGAGAGCCTCTATCTGATCGGCGGCCGCTCCGCCGGGCGCAATGCCGCGAAGCTCACGCGCACCGCGGACGGCGGCTGGGAGTGGGCGGCCCTCCCGATGCTGCCGGAGTCCGAGGCGGCCGGGAGATGGCTGGCTGTGGTGAACATCGTGCCCGGCAAGTGGCTCTTGCTGTGCACGGGCCACCCGACAGGGACGCCGAGCGAAACGTCGGGCATCGCCCCGTTGAGGGACTGGCGCCTTCGCCTGGACCAGCCGGACGCACAGTGGGAGCCGATGGCGCCCTACCCCGGCGGGAAGCGGAACATTGTCAGCTCGGCCGTGGTCAGGGGGAAGCTGTACGTCTTCGGTGGCTCTCGGAGCGATGATGTGATGCGTGGGATATTCCAGATGCTCCACGAGGAGTATGGCATCGGAGTGCCGTACAACGGTGTGCCGAACTACCGTGACGCCTACTGCTATGGCCCTGGGGCCGGATCAGTGGAGCCGGCTGCGGAACATACCGTTCCCGATGGTCGGCGGCGTGGGCATCGTCTTGGAGGACCGTTATGTGCTGCTGATGGGCATCGGTGACGTTCGGACGTACCGGGTGGGGAAGAGCAAGTGGGGCTCCTGTCCGTCATTGTGGTCCGGCTACGGGGACATCATCCTCTGCTACGATGTGGAGGAGGACAACTACTCCCGCGTAGGCGTCGTGCCCTACGGTGTCGCAACCTGCCACTGGGTCTACGCCGACGGAAAGGTATACGGCTTTGGCGGGGAGCCTGCGCACGGGTACAACGAGAACACGGAAAACGTGCTTCAGATCGGCACGATCGTGACAAAGCCATAGGCCTCCTCGCGGCGGACAACTGGAAGAACTTTTTC
>JALGUK010000347.1 GCA_029820875.1 Candidatus Zipacnadia bacterium | reverse complement strand
GAGCTGCGCTCGGCACGGTGGATGGTCTCGCCTTCCTTGGACTCAAGGCCCGGCTTGACTCCCTTAATCAGGAGCGAGTTGTCCTCAATGGTCAGCTCTATGTCCTCCTGCTTGACGCCTGGGAGGTCGACATAGACGATGAAGTTTTCGCCTGTTTCAGCCATGTCCAGGCGCGGTGACCATGCGGTAGTGCTGGCTGTCTCCGGCCCCTGAGGCCGAGCGGCCCCGAGGGCTTCGTTGAAGATCCGGTTGATTTCCTCCTGAACAGTCAGCATATTCTGAATGGGATGCCACTCTCGAAGAAGCATGCTGAACCACCTCCCTCACTCGACTTCTATTCTAATCTGCCTGGGCTTGGCTTCCTCCGCCTTTGGAGCCCTGATGCAAAGGACGCCGTTTTCATAAGACGCGCTTACATTGTTCTGGTCTATGGGCACGGCGAATGTGAATGACCTGGAGAACGGGCCGTAAGGCCGTTCCAGCACGTGCCATTCCTGCCGCTTGTCAGTGGTATCGCCCATCTTGCGCTCGCCGGAAACGCTGAGCGTATCGCCGGTCAACTCAACTTCGATGTCTTCCTGGCACATGCCGGGCACCTCGACGTTCACGATGACCTCATCACCCGTCTCAATGATTTCGACGGGTGGCGCCCAAGGCCGTGCCTCCACACCCACTCCGCGAATTCCGGGCAGAACCTGGTCAAACAGACGATCAATCCGCCGACGCAACTCTGTAGTACCAAATGGATCCCAACGCGAAATCGCCATTGCACTGCACCCCCTTTTCTTTATATCAGACCACATCAACGGTTGCGTTACCCTTCATCTTCCGCCGTGAACTCGGCATCTATCACATCATCCTGGCCGCCGGTGGATTGGCCGGTTGTGCCTTCAGCCTCCGCCTGCTGGGCCCCGCCGGCCTGTCCTGCGGTTTGCTGCTGGTAGAGAATCTCCGAGAGCTTATAAGACGCCTCCTGCAGGGCCTGCATGGAGCTTTTGACATTGTCTATGCTGCCATCCTTAAGTGCGTCGCGAAGCTTTTGTATCTTGCCTTCGATGTCCTGCTTTTGGTCTGCCGGCAGCTTGTCGCCGTGCTCCCGCAGGAGTCGCTCCGTCTGATAGGCCAACTGCTCCGCCTGGTTGCGCGTTTCCACCTCCTCGCGCATTCGCTTGTCTTCCTCACGGTGCTCCTCGGCCTCATGAACCATCCGGTCAATCTCTTCTTTTGTCAGTTGGCCTGAGGATGTGATGGTAATCGCCTGTTCCTTACCGGTCGCCGTATCCTTGGCCGACACGTTCACAATTCCATTGGCGTCAATGTCAAAAGTCACCTCGATCTGCGGCACGCCACGCGGCGCCGGCGGGATGCCGGTCAGGTGGAACCGTCCAAGGGACTTGTTCTGGGAGGCCATCTCCCGCTCGCCCTGGAGGACGTGGATTTCCACCGATGTCTGGCCGTCCGCGGCTGTGGTGAACATCTCGCTCTTGCGTGTCGGAATGGCGGTGTTGCGCTCGATGAGTTTGGTGGTTACACCGCCGAGGGTCTCTATGCCCAGACTGAGCGGGGTCACATCCACCAGTACGACGTCCTTGCCCATCTCGCCGGTCAGAACGGATGCCTGAATAGCTGCGCCCAGCGCGACGACTTTGTCCGGGTCCACGCCCCGGTGAGGCTCTTTGCCCGAGAGCTTCTTTACAAGCTCTTGAACCGCCGGAATACGCGTGGAGCCGCCGACCAGGATTACCTCGTCAATATCGTCCTTGGTCAGCCCGGCGTCCTCCAAGGCCTTTCGGAAGGGACCGGCTGTCTTCTCAACCAGGTCCGCGACAAGCTCTTCAAACTTCGCGCGGGTGAGGTTCATGTCCAGGTGCTTGGGGCCCTCACCGTCCACCGAAGTGATAAAGGGCAGGTTGATGCTGGTCTGGACCATCGTGGAAAGCTCGCATTTGGCCTTTTCAGCAGCATCCTTCAGGCGCTGCAGGGCCTGCGAGTCCTTGCGAAGGTCAATGCCCTGTTCCTTCTGGAACTCGTCCGCGAGCCAGTCGACGATTCTCTGGTCGAAATCATCTCCGCCCAGATGCGTGTCACCGCTTGTCGCCTTGACCTCGAAAACGCCCTCCGCGACCTCCAGGATCGAAACGTCAAACGTCCCACCGCCGAGGTCGTAGACCAGAATCGTTTCCTCGTTCTGCTTCTCCTTGCCAAAACCGTACGCTAGGGACGCGGCAGTAGGCTCGTTGATGATGCGAAGGACCTCAAGACCGGCGATCTCGCCCGCGTTCTTGGTTGCTGTCCGCTGATTGTCGTCGAAATAAGCGGGCACGGTGATGACCGCCTGCTTAACCTCCTCTCGGAGGTAGCTCTCCGCGTCAGCCTTCAGTTTTTGCAGAATCATCGCGGAGATTTCCTCGGGCGAGTAGTCCTTCCCATCAATTGTATACCGATCCCGTGTTCCCATCTTCCTCTTGACGGAGATGATGGTCCGGTCGGGGTTGGTGATGACCTGGCGCTTTGCCGTCTGGCCCACAAGCCGCTCGCCGTTCTTTGTGAAAGCGACTACGGAAGGGGTCAGCTCGCTACCCTCCGGATTTTTAATAACCTTCGGCTCCCGGGCCTCGACAATCGCGACAGCCGAGTTTGTCGTTCCCAGGTCAATTCCAATAGCTTTGGCCATGGTGCGTCAATCTAGCTTTGGCCATGGTGCGTCAATCCTCCCTTTTCGGCCCGGACGCCTTCCGGCTGACCGGGGCTTTGCCTCCATCGTGTAGCCCAAATCCATGTACGCAACTTTTTTATAGGCCGCATATTATAATCCTTGAGTCTATAATTGTCAACTATTATACGAAAAAAATGTTCCCCTGCCGCAAAAGTTTTTGTAGGTCCTGACCCTCCGCTCCCCATTCTTGTCATTCTGAACAGAGCAAAACATCTTACATTGTCATTTCATCTTGTCATTCTGAGCGCCCGAAGGGTGCGAAGAATCTCGCCGTTCTCATCTCGCGGCACGTCTAACACCGAGATTCTTCGGCGCTTTGCGCCTCAGAATGACAGAGGTCACGTT
>JALGUK010000346.1 GCA_029820875.1 Candidatus Zipacnadia bacterium | reverse complement strand
GGCGCGCACACACCCGGCGACCCGGGAGGAACGGGGCCCGCTGCCGTCCACGCCGACCGAGCAGCATGACTTCTTTGTCACCCTCATCGCAAAGACCATGCTCGAAATTCATGTTTATGGCTTCGAGGTCATCGTGCTGTTGCCCGGGCATGGGCCGAACCGGTGGCTGTGCGATGAGGCGATTCAGAAGTACACCGACGCAGTCCACGCACGCCCGGACCTGCAGCCTGCAGCCATTGCAGCCTGGTTCGATTACATCAAGACCGGCGAGGAAGCCGAGCCGCTTCTGGGCAAGCATTGGATTCACGCCGACAAGTGGGAAGGCTCCATCGTCGCAGCCGCGGCGCCGGATACGGTGCATCTCGACCGCCTACCTGATGACCCGAAGACGATTCCGCCGGCTTACCTCGGCATGCCCTACCTCAATCCTAAAACCGGATATCAGGAAGAATACCGGGAACTGTGGGACAACTTCGACGCGCTTGACCCCAGGCGCGGGACGGACGCCGAGTACGGCCGACGGCAGCTCGACCACATCATCGCCCGCCTGGGTGAGAAGGTGCAACAGTTGCTTGCGGCTCTACGAGAGCGGCCCGAGAGCGGCAATCTGCACGACGGCTGAGTGGGGGAAGGAAAGCTGATGATAATAGATTCTCACGTTCACCTGAAGCACGCAGACGCGGCGGGGACGGAGTATCCGGCGGCGACAATCGTGCAGGTGATGGACGCCGTGGGGATTGACAAGTCCGTGGTGTTCGCCATCTCAACTACGACGAGGCATTCCATCGAAATGGCACAGGAGGCGACCTCTCAGTTCCCGGACAGACTGATTCCATATGTCAACGTCGAACCGACCTACGATGAAGCGGTCCTGGATGAGGTTGATGAGGCTGTCTCAGGGCTGGGATTTCGGGGGATGAAGATGCACCTTGGGTTCGGCGTGCCGCCACGGAGTATAATGGAGCCGTTCGTCCGGCTCGCCGGCGAAAAGGGCGTCCCGATTCTGATTGACTGCGTGGGTAGAGATGACGTGGTCGCAGATATGGCGCAGGCATTTCCCGGGACGAGCATAATCGTGGCTCACCTTGGGCGCTACCTGTGCGAGGACCCCTCCGTGCTTGACCGCTTCATCGGCCTCGCCGAGACATTGGACAATGTTTTCCTCGACGTAAGCGGCGTTGTGCTGGTCCACAAGATTCGGGAGGCCGTTGAGCGTGTAGGCGCGGGCAAGGTCATCTTCGGCACCGACGGGCCTCACAAGCAGCCTGACCTTGCCGGTTACGCCCGCCGGGAGCTTGATAAAATTCGAGCGTTGGGACTAAGCCCGGGTGACGAGGCCGCAGTTATGGGAACGACGATTGAAAAACTGCTGAAGATGTAATCTACAGGCGTATCGAAAGGGGATACACCAATGTCAAAACTTGCAATCCTCGGCGGAGAGCCTACGATAATCCCCACCGGCGGCAGCACCGTTGACCCGTGGGCTTACACCGATGTCACCGACGCATTCGTCCGTTACACCGGCGCCAAGTATGCTCTGCACGTCTCCAGCGGTACGGCGGCCCTCATCTCCGGGCTGATTGCGGCAGACGTAGGCCCCGGGGATGAGGTTCTGACCGTCTCGCATACGTGGATTGCATCGGTGGCGGCTATCCTGCACTGCAACGCAATCCCGATATTCGTGGACGTGGACCCGGACACGTTCTGCATGGATGTCTCCAAAATCGAGGAAAAGATAACGCCTCGCACCAAGGCGATTTTGCCGGTTGATTTCTACGGGCATCCGGCCCAGATACCCGAAATCATGCAGATCGCCGAGCGCCATGACCTCACTGTCATCGAGGACGCCTGTCAGGCCGGCGGGGCGGACATCAACGGGCGCAAACTCGGGAGCATCGCGCATATCACCGCGTTCAGCTTCTCAGGCAAGCCCCTCAGCGGGGTCGGAGGGGGGGTGCTCACCACCAGCGACGAGCGGCTTTACCAGAAGGCGATGCTTGCGGGCCAGCACCCCTCGTTCCTCGCGGCCCACATCCAGGACGAGGACCTGCGCCGGTACATCGACTTTGGGGGGCGCGGCGAGAACTTCAGACCGCTGACCAATCCGCTGAATGACCTGTATCATGCGGACCTTAGGATTGACCATCGAATCCGCAATTGCGAGTTCCTGACAGAGAAACTCGCCGACGTGGAGGCCGTAAAGACCCCTTATGTACGCTCCGGCTACAAGCACGTCTACCACTATTACACGTGTCTTACGGACTTCGAGAAGCTCGGCCTGTCCCGTGACCGGTTCCTGGACGCGCTCCGGATGGAGGGTGTGCCCACGATTGCCTACATCTGCCATGCGAACCGCTATTTCAGCCCGGGCGGTGAGTCCATCACGGCCGGTCCTATCCACCTTCGCACCATCTTCCAGGAGCTGGACTACTATGGCAAGGGCTGCCCGTTCAAGTGCCCGTTCGGCGTTGAGCCGAAGTACGAAAAGGGCTCCCTGCCGGTCACGGAGCGGCTCGCGTGGCAGGAGTGGAGCCTGCTTCAGCCCACTCTTTCTGCACCCAACGGCCTGCGCGAGATGCAGCTCATCGTGGACGCTGTAAACAAGGTGCTCGACGACGCAGACGAGCTGGCCGAGGCGGACGATACGCAGCTCGTGGCCCGGTATCGGTAGTCGGCGACCGGAGAGGGCCTCTGCGAGGCGGCCTCTCGCAAGGAGGGCTGGTTCATGTCATCCCGCGCGAGTCGGGTCATAATCCAGTCACACATCGCCAAGCTTATCCGG
>JALGUK010000345.1 GCA_029820875.1 Candidatus Zipacnadia bacterium | reverse complement strand
CACAGGCCCTGATGTTCGGTCCCTTTCTGTGTCCCGTCAGACGGGACGCATGGGCTTGGAGGGCCACGGGTCACCCATCGGAAACGATGCACCGCTCCGCCAGCTTCCGTAGGCGGCTCACGACGAGTCGTACATTCCTCTTTTCCGCGAAGAGCACCTCGTGAATCAGCAACTGCGTGCCGCTGCCGGACGACACATCATGCGCTGGAACCTACTTGCTCACCGGCGGCACAGGTTTTGAGATCAAATCGGTTCAGGGCAAGCGCGTAACTGTGCGCAACTACCCATTCGTGGGCGGGGAAGACATCGTCATCCCGCATTCGCTCTGGTTCGGCCCGGACTAACTCCGACACACAGACAGAAGCCGCCGTTGCAATGCTACTCGTAGAACCACTTCAGCGGGTAGATGCGCATTACCCCTTCTGCTGCCATCGTCGCCCCGTCATCTTTCTCCTTGGGCCACATGCGGCTGTATCGGATGAAGACCGTCTGCCCAACAATGTCTACATTCGGATAGGTGAACATCGCAAAGCCATCGGGCAGTTGACCCAGACCGGGCCGGCCAACCACTCTCCGGGCAATCGGGAACTCAGGGGTAATGCGGGCCACATCCTCCATCTGCTCCTGCAACTCGAGGGTCTTGAAGTTCTCCCAGGTCATCCCGCTATCCCTGGAAATGGCTGCCGACAGGCGTCCCCTGAGGAAGCCGCGCCTTATCTCTTCACACGACACCTGATTCCACACACACAGCAGGTCTCCCGTCGTGGGAATCTGGATCAACAGCGGTGGCGACTGGGAACTGGACAGCTCGGTGGGCACAATGCTCTGCCAGGTCTGGCCACCGTTGAGGCTGTAGCTCTGCACCAATCGGCCGGTTTTCGACCGCGCGAACATCAGCACCCGCCCGTCCTTAGTCTCTGCGGCCGTAGGCTCGTACACGTCAATGATCCCGCCTTCGCCGTTGGGGACGCCTCGCTCGTCGAACCAGCCGAACAGCCCCCCTTCGGCTTGCTGCCAGGTCTGGCCTTCATCATCGGAATAGTAAGCGATGCAAATGCCCATCTCCACCCCGCGGTGACCCTCCATCGAGAGCTTGCGGCCCCGCCACAGGCCCCATCCGGTCTCTGTATGGCGCGCTGCGTCGGGAGCGGTCGCATTCAGCCCCTCCCAGTAGCCGACCAGCAGCAATCGGCCGCTCTTAAGCTGGATCATGGAGTGGTACATCGCATAGAAGTCGGGGTAGGTGCCAATGGAAACCGGAGGCGTCCACGTCTGCCCGTCGTCCTGGGACGAGGAGAAGAACCAGCCGCCTTTCCCGCCGCCATAAAGTCCCAAGGCACCCGACTGGAGGCGGATGACTCCTCCTGCCCCTACCTCGCAATTCAGCGGCTGGGGTTCGCCCCAGGTCTTGCCGCCGTCCGTCGAGATCCGATAGTTGCCGCCCTCGGCGAGCATCAGGGAGCCATCCTTCAGCTCAACGATGCCTCCATTGGCGCTGAAGCCTGTTAGCTCCACGACACCCTCAGGAACGGGCCGAAAGGCAGGGCGGGCTTCTCCGATGGCACTCACGCCGGCGATCAATGCGCATACAACAGACACTGTGAACAGCTCAGACAGATGCATCTTTGAGCAAACGCCGAAGGACGGGGCCGTCGCCTACAAGCGCGCGGCCCCGTCCCCATACTGAGCTGGAACGTCAGTCGAACCCCTCCACGATCCAGTTGCGGTAGTCCATCAGGAAGTCATTGACATAGAGGTCCGCCACATACCACTCGTACCACACGGTGGCTGAATGGGTCCGTGGTACCTTGTTGAGATGCACGAGCTTGGCGTGCCCGTCCGCGAACGCCACATTCACGCCGTTGTGCTGACGCTGGTCGGCTACCGCTCGGGCCGCATCACGGGCGGATGGCGCCCTGTGAAGAGCCACGTCGCGCCGGGCCGGATCGAGTTGCGCTATGTGCGGGCCGAGTCGCAGGCCGTGGTCACTCTCGAAGCCGATCCGGAGAACGGGGAACTGGGCATCCGCGCCGCGATCACGAGCAAGTCCGATGAGCCGATCTCCAGCGTGACACTCACGCCGCTGCGTGGATTGGCTGTTTGCGGCGACGCCTCCGATGACCGATGGCTCGTCTCGCACCACAAGTTCTAACCGGACGAGCTGCCGCCGTGGGACAGCCTGATCAGCCCCCAGTTCAGCTTCGACTGGGTATGCGTCACGGACTCGGAGGCCAGCCTCTACTGTCGCTGGGAGGACCGCAGCTTGCTCGATACCCGCGTCGAGTTCGGCCGACACGAGGAGGCGGGCGCGATGCTCACACTGACGAAGTACCCGCGCATCAAGCCCGGGCGGACGTGGACCAGTCCGCGGCTCGTTCTCGGCGCGTACTCGGGCGGCGGGTGGCTGCCGGCGGCGGGCCGTTTCCGGCATTGGTGGTATTCGCGGGCTCGAACTCCGCGCATCCCTGAATGGCTGAAGAGCATCGGCAGGCTGACGCTCACGGGGAGCTTCTACGACGAAGATGCTCTGGAGTTGAACGCGGCCGATCTGCAGCGGCACCGCGACGAGAAGAACGTATCGGACAACGTCGCCAACGGCCAGTTCTGCGCGCGGCATCACGATGGCGGCGGCTGGTCCCCGAGCTACCTCGCGCACGATGGACATTCCTGCTTCACGGTTGATAGTGCCTTCCGCCAGCCAGACGACGCTCTCGTTCTCGCCTGCAAGACAGCCCCGAGCGACGCGGACCTGGACATCGCCTTCCTGTCGCGCCCTCGGTCGGAATTGCAGCCGCTGGAGGAGTACCCCAAGCAGCTCTGGTCCGGCTGGCAGGCGATCTATCTGGGGCTGGCAGGCCATCCCGACGGGGGCAACGTTGTCCGGGTCAAGCTCACCGACGATGCGGCTTACCAGCACCGATCTCAAGGGGAGGGTGAGGTTCAAGAGGTCTTTTTCAAGTGCGCGGACCTGACCGGCCAGGACCTGCACTTTTGCCCGACACCGCCGTTATGCCTTTATTGATGATGGTTTCAATATCTTTCTCCCTAATTTCGCGGTTTAAGCGTTACTCGCCAGCATTCTGAGCTGGCCTGGTAGAAGATGACATTGGGTTCCACTTCAAAGATGGTGGGATACGCATTGCCGCCTTTGGCAGGAGACACCACGATCACGTCCCAGCTTTCCCCTGCGCCATCCTCTGAGATTGCCAGTTCGCGGGCTCGTCCACCTTTAACATTTCTTCCATAAGCCAGGGCGAGCCTACCGTCTCTGAGTTTAATCAAGCAAGGATCAACGCCATTACGCAGCCCAGGTAATTGGTCCGGCTCGGTCCAGGTCAAACCGCCGTCGGCACTGTAGGACGCCACCAGGGGCGTCCAGTGACCTGTTCGCATCACTACGAGGTAGCGTCCGTCGTCGAGGACTGCGAGAGATGCTTCATCATAGCCCTCCTGAGTCTTGATTATATTCGGATCCGGCACTGCGATAGACGATAGATAATGCCAGTTCTTGCCGCCGTCAACGGATTTGACAAGGAAGCACCTGGCCTGGATGCCGATATCTGCGCCGGCCGGCGGTTTAACTGTGTCGGTCTCGAAGTTGCCAAAACAACAACACAAAAGGGACCCATCATCGAGCTCGAAGATACCACGATGGACATACAGACCCGCCATTCCTATCGTGCCAAATTTAACCTTGCCCGCCGGGATATGGAAGATCGCTGTTCCGACACGCACCGGACTGTCGAATGCGTCTTCAGAGTACCAACGCGTTGTAATAAACTTGTTGGGTTCAGGAGGGTCAAGTTCACGCAGAGGATAGTCTATGGCAAGGAACCGCTTCCGATTCTGGCTATGCTTATGCGTATTCAGGAAGCTCCGATGAATGCTCAATATGTCGCTCAGCTTGGGGTCAGTCGGTTCACAATCCACCACAGTTCTGCCTGCGTCAATGCTCTTTTTGTTATTGTGAAGGTATATCGTTCCGTCAGGTGCGAGGGTTGCGCGGGAAACTACGCCCCCGCCGTACTCGATCGGGTCAGAGATCTTCACACCTTCGTGTGAGGAATAGTAGCTGCTCTTATGCGCATCTTGCATCCCCATGCCTCCTTTGGTGATAGTTGCGAGCGCCGCTACGGCACCCGCCGTCTGCAGAAAACGCCTTCGGCTTATGCGACCGCGCGTGTTCATGTAGGCAGACTGCCCCGTCGGACCGTGATGGGTCCTGCGATTGCCCGCCATTTCCACACCTCCAGAGTTTCAGCATAGCTTCTTGAGACTGTTGCTAAAGCTACCTCTGCGCAAGCAGAGGGTACATCCGGCAGTTTTGCCGAAAACGAACTCTGTCCTTGCGGTTACCAGTGGTCTGTGATCAGTGACCGATCACTGTTTGCTGTTCACTGGTCGCC
>JALGUK010000344.1 GCA_029820875.1 Candidatus Zipacnadia bacterium | reverse complement strand
GGCTGCATCTACGGCACAATCCCGGGCCGCGGGCTGGAGGCACTTCGGCAGGGGATTCAAGAGCACAAGCGCATCTCGGAGCTTCGGCGCCTGGGCGTTCCCGAGGAGACAATCCAGAGGTTTGCAGACCGGGCGCTTAGCGCAAAGCGGGTTCGCGACATAGACCGGGTGCGCCGTGAGATGGACGAGATGCTGCTGGACCTTGCAGGAGGCTGACTGCAGGCGTCAACGCCCAATGCCGCGAAAAAACTCCTCATCGAAGAGGAGACGGGGACATGGCCCGCAGGATTATCCACGTGGACATGGACGCGTTCTTCGCCGCCGTCGAGCAGCGCGATGACCCTTCGCTGCGCGGCAAACCTGTGATAGTCGCCGGCTCTGCGGAAAGTCGAGGCGTGGTTTCAACCGCCTCCTACGAAGCGCGCGAATACGGCGTCCATTCGGCCATGCCGACCGTAACGGCGCGCAAGCTTTGTCCCCACGGAATCTTCGTACCGGTGAACGGGCGGAAGTACCGCGAGGTTTCTGCGCAGGTGATGTCAATCCTGCGCCGTTACACGCCGCTCGTGGAGCCGGTATCGGTTGACGAGGCGTTCCTGGACGTCACCGGCAGCGAGGGCATCTTCGGGTCCGCCGAGAAGATTGGCCGGGCAATCAAGCGGGATATCCGCGAAGAGCTTGAGCTGACGGCATCTGTTGGAATCGCGCCCAACAAGTTCCTGGCGAAGCTCGCATCCGACCTGGAGAAGCCCGACGGCTTCGTGATAGTGCCCGAGGACGCAGTCGAACAGTTCTTGCGACCGTTGCCCATCGGAAGGCTCTGGGGAGTGGGCAAGAAGACCGAGGAGAAGCTGATTCGCCTCGGCGTCCGGACCATAGGCGACTTGGCGGACCTTCCCGCGGAGCTCCTACGACAGCGTCTCGGTGCCGTCGGCGAGCATCTTTATCGCCTCTCCCACGGTATTGACGACCGCCCCGTCGAAGCAGCGGCGGGCGACCCGAAGTCGATAAGCAACGAGACGACGTTCCCACAGGATGTGGCGGACCGGCAGGTTCTGCACGCCACCTTACTCCAGCTCAGTGAGGACGTCGGTTACAGGCTGCGGAAGCAACAACTCGTCGCTCGAACCATCAAGTTGAAACTCCGCTTCGAGAGCTTTGAGACCATCACGCGTGAGGAGACCCTCCCAAACCCCACCAACGCTGACACCGTCATCTTCAATGCCGCGGCGGATTTGCTCGACCGGCACATGCGGCGCGGGCAGAAGGTGCGCCTGCTCGGGGTCGGCGTGACCAACCTAACGCACCTGAGGCAGCTCAGCCTGTTCGATGAATCGGAACGGAAACAGAACCGTGTGAGCGAGGCTCTGGACGACGTCCGGAGCCGCTTCGGGCGAGACGCCATCCGCAGAGGGAGACTGCTGGGGAAGGGAGAATGAGAAGATGATGCCTGGGCATTCCCACCAGCCCGCTTTCCGGCATTATAAGGAGGTACCGCATGATGCGCAAGTCGGACACGACACTCGATGCAGCCGCAAAGCCGCTTCCTGACCGCGTCGTCCAAGCCGCTTACACCACCGCGAAGGACCGCTTCGCCGCACTCGGCGTGGACACCGACACCGCAGTGCGCGAGGCACTCGACATCCCGATTTCCGTCCACTGCTGGCAGGCCGATGACGTCAAGGGCCTCGAGGTGCATGAGCAAGCGCTTGATTCCGGGGGCATTCAGGCCACCGGCAACTACCCGGGCGCGGCCCGCACTGGCGACGAAATCCGCAGTGACTTCGAACAGGCCGCCGATCTAATCCCGGGTGCGCTTCGGTTCAACCTGCATGCCTCTTACGCCGAAACCGAGGGAAAGGCGGTGGACCGGGACGCCCTCGAGCCGAAGCACTTCCGCCGCTGGATTGATTGGGCGAAGGACCGCGGCTTGGGCCTGGACTTCAACCCCACTTTGTTCGCACATCCGATGGTCAAGGACGGGCTTACCCTCTCAAGCGAAACCAAGCGCGTGCGCGACTTCTGGATAGCACACTGCATAGCCTCCCGCAGGGTAGCCGCGGCGATGGCCAGGGAGCTTGGGCCGGTTGTGTGCAACATCTGGATTCCCGACGGCCGCAAGGACAGCACCGCCGACCGCTGGGGCCCCAGAGGGCGGCTGATAAAGTCGCTCGACCAGGTGCTGGAGGCGAAAATGCGGGGCGTTGTGGACACGGTGGAGTCGAAGCTGTTTGGAATCGGGGTGGAGGACTACACTGTCGGGTCCCACGAGTTCTATCTTGCCTATGCGATCTCGCGCGGGGTGATTCCCTGCTACGACATGGGCCACTTCCATCCCACCGAGAGCGTGGCGGACAAGCTCTCGGCGACATTGCCCTTCACCGGCCGGCTCCTGGTTCATGTCAGCCGCGGCATCCGGTGGGACAGCGACCACGTGGCGCGGTTCACCGACGAGCTTAAGGCGCTCTGCGACGAGGCCGTGCGGGGGAAGGCCTTGCGGAAGATTTACTGGGCGCTCGATTTCTTCGATGCGAGTATCAACCGCGTGGGTGCATGGGTGATAGGCGCAAGGGCGCTGCGCAAGGCGCTCCTTTACGCGCTGCTTGAGCCGTGGGACGAACTCCGCCCGGAGCTGCCCTTCGGCGCGGTATGGGATTGGGCGTGCCTGCAGGCCGACGTGCCCACAGGCATAGGCTGGCTGCCGAGCATACAAGCCTACGAGCAGAATGTACTACTGGAGCGCTGAAAGCCCGGGCCTCAAAAACATTCCCGAAACCAACCGCATTCAAACCGGCAAGGGAGATGCTGGACCGGTGAATTTGGTCATCATAGTAAGTGACACATTCCGCTGGGACTACCTTGGCGCCTACGGCAATGATTGGATTAAAACCCCCAACCTCGACAAGCTAGCCGCCGAGAGCGTTGTTTTTATGGACGCTTATGCCGAGGGCCTCCCGACGCCGAGGGCCTCCCGACACTTCCCGCCAGGCGCGTCATCAAGACGGGGCGCAACATCTTTCCCTTTATCTACCGTCCCCAGGCAAGCGACATGGTCCAACTCGAGGGCTGGCATCCGCTTTATGACGAGGACGTAACCCTCGCCGAGCATCTGCGCAAGCACGGCTACTTCTCCTGCTTCGTCACCGACGTCTACCACATGATGAAGCCAGGCAAGAACTTCCACCGCGGTTACGATACCTGGCTGTGGGTCCGCGGCCAGGAAGACGACCCGTACAAGGTGGAGGACCGCGATCAGGTTCGGGAACTTCTGGAGCAAGCGCGCTACGAGTCGGTGCCGCTTGGGGACCGGGCGTGGATTATACAGCACCTGATGAACCGCAAGGACTGGAAGAGCGATGCCGATACATCGGTGGCGAGGGTAATGACCCGGGCATCGCAGTGGCTCGAGGAGTATAACCTCCCGAACCCGTTCTTCATGTACGTGGACTGTTTCGACCCGCATGAGCCGTGGGACCCGCCGCTGGAGTACGCGCGGCTCTATGACCCGGGTTACGAGGGCCTCGACGGCTGCATCCCGCCCGGAAGGGTCGAGCAGATGACGCCCCGGCAGGTGGACAACGCCCGGACCGCCTACGCGGCGGAGGTCACGCTGGTGGACACATGGGTAGGCAAGTTCCTGGACACCATCAGGAACAGCGGCGTCCTGGACGAAACCCTCATCGTCTTCACATCCGACCACGGGTGCATGCTCGGGGAGCAGGGGGAGCTTCACAAGGGCGCAGACCGCCTGCGCAACCAGTGCACGCGGCTGCCCCTGTTGATTCGCCATCCAGAAGGAGAGGCTGCGGGCCGGAGAGTCGAGGGCTTCGTGCAGCACCAGGACATAATGCCCACCGTGCTGAACTTGATGGGGCTGGATGTTCCCGAGCGGGTCCTCGGGCGGGACATCTGGCCGCAGACTAGGGGCGAGCGCACTCCGCCGGAGTACGTGGTCACCGCATTCGGCAACCATGCGTCCGTCCGCACGCGCAAATGGAATTATATCCAACCGTGGAAGGAGGGTCACCGGAAGACACCAGGCCGCTATGAGCTTTATGACCTGGAGAACGACCCGCAAGAGCTGACCAATGTGCTGGCCGACAACAAGCCGGTGGCCAGGGAACTTGCGGCGATTCTCGAGGACCACATCCGCAGGTTCGAGCCGCTCACGGGCGGCTCATTTCAATCGCCGGCAGAAGCTGAAGGCGACCTGAGCTTCGACGCCCTGCCGTCACTGGACCGTTAGTCGTCCGGCAGGCCGCCTCGCTATATCGCATCTGCCGAATATGCCTAAGGAGGACTCAGTCGTGACTGACACGCACGTGTTCTGGTTTGTTCCGAAGCTTGCACTGCTTCTTGTGCTGTGTCTGCCGGTGGCCGCGATGGCCCAGGCTTATCAAAATTATACGTCAATGCCGCCCTACCCCACGAATCCAAAGGACTACCTCAGCAAGTGGGACCCATTCATGCTGCAGTTACGCCCGCGAAGCCGCGATCCATTGCTGGTGACGCCTAAGTCCGCGAAGGTCTCGATGAACTTCGATATCCTGCCGGCCAACGGCCGCCAGATCGCCCGCGACAGCGTCGGCACGTGGTTCGTCCTGGTGGAGAAAGACCGCCAGAGCCTGTTTCTCGCAACAGGGCACGGACCACGGGTCGCAGGTGGCGACCTGTCGCTCCTGGAGCTTGTGGGAAGCGAGCCGGCAGCCGTTTTCCCCAGCGAGGAAACTGTGACCGGTGCAAGCATGGTTGTGGACGGCCGCGACCGGCTTCACGTGGTCTGGTGCGGCGATAACGGGCTATGGTACGTAACAGCCAACATCAAAGACGCCACTCCTGAGAAGTTGCGCGACAAGCGAGCGTGGTCGGAGCCGCGGCAGGTAGTGAAAGTTCCCTGCCATCCTGGAGACATCATGTTGGATGCCCGCGGGAATGTGGTGATATGCTATTCGCACGACGATACGGTCTACTATATGTCCCTCGCCGACGGGAAGCCGTCGCGAGGCCGATGACGCCAACCCGACCGCCGCGGGCGATGAGAAGGCACAGCCAGGCAAAAAACCAAGCTATCCCCCACCCCTCCCCTTCACGGAGCGGGAGTGCCAGGAGGCCGTGATGGACCTCGCGCCGGACGGCTCGGTCTATCTCGCTTTCCGGCGCGACTTCGAGATTTGGGTGGCACGCCGCACCAGGGAGGGCGTGTGGCTGCCGGCTGAGCGGGCCGCGCGGGGGCAGTCATTCCATCCTTCCATCGTTGTCGTCGGCGGACGTCCGCTCGTCTGCTTCCAGTATGAGGGCATCAAGAGCGTGACCCTTGGTGGTGACAGATACCTCAATGAGCGCGAGGGCGGAGGCTCGCGTCTCGGCTTCGCGACCTTGACGAAAGAGGGATGGCGCACCGTTGACGAAAGAGGGATGGCGCACCGGCTGTCTCGCCAAGTCCGAGGAGATTATCGTTAGCCGCCGGGGGATATGGGATAGACGGTTTCAGGGGAAGGTCATTCCCATGCTTGAGCAATTGGGCTGGCCGGTCCTTTTCCGCGACCGGCACGGCGTGGCCTGGGCGCTTTGGCAGAACACGACACGCCGCTGGGCTTACTGCGCGCGCTGGATGGGAGAGGAATTCGGCCAGGTGCAGGAATGTCGCGGGCCTTTCAACGCACCCAGCCTTCCGGTGACCGCAGAGAAGCACATGCCGCCGACGGCGACGGACGCCGGGGTGCTCTTCTTCGCTGCAGACCGCGTCATCTTCGACCGCCTGAAAATCCCAACGCTCTCGGTGACCGAGGACCGCGAGGTAATGTTCCTGGACTCGCTTGAGGTCGGGGAGACCTCCGGCGTCGACTTCGTCCTCAACCAGATGACCAAGCACCCGGCGAACCCGCTTCTGTCCCCCGGCCCCCCGGGCAGCAAGGATGACCGCCACGTGAGAATCGGTCCGGTGCGCAAGCACGGGTCCACCTATGTTATGCACTACACCTACCAGAGCTGGGACAATGAAGAGTGGAAGCATGACGGCCTGGCAATCAGCACGGACGGCATCCACTGGCAGAAAGTGGAGAAACTTCCAGAAGACTTGCCTCCGCCGGACCCGCGTCCCGACGCCGATAATCCGGTCAGGCGGGGCTACTTCGACAACCCCGACCAGTCCGACCCGGCAAAGAGATTCATGCGCACGGTCAGATGTGGGGATTACGGCTGGGCCAAAGGCTCATATTGTGTACAGTACTCGCCGGACGGCAAGCATTGGACAGACGGTCCGGAGACGTCCGTGTTCAATGCCATTCGGGAGGGAGGCAGGCCCAATCTGTGGGATACATTGGACATCCCGGAGCGGCGCATCAAGGTCTACGGTCGTGTTTACACAGCAAGCGGTCGCTCCTGCGGCATGATGTGGTCATCGGACCTGCTGCGCTGGGCCGGTGCGGAGAACTTCCTTGATCCGGATGACCCGTATGGTACGCCACCGGTCACGACGCCTGCCGGCCGCCCCGTTGAGGACGCCTACACCGTGCGTGCCCAGGTATTCCTGGATGCCTGTGCAGGGAAAGGCGAGAACGAGATCTACGACTCCCATGTGGCCATCGTCGAGGGACTCTATCTGTGCCAGTACGTGCCCTGTGACACCGAGATGCACATGGAATGGGAGCTGGCTGTCAGCCGTGACGGGTTCAACTTCACTCGCGTAAAGAACGGGGAGAAGACTCTCCCCGTAGGCCCTCCCGGTTCCTGGGACGCCGGATGGGTTTTCGGTAAGTCCACACTGCCCGAAGGCGATGTCCTTCGTGTCTACTATGAGGGCACCACATGCCACCACGGCACGGACGGCCTCGCCTATCCCGCAATCGAGGTCGGTCTTGCCACTATCCGCGTGAACGGGTGGACCTACTATACTCCGAAACCCGATACCAACCGCGGCACTGTCACCACCATCCCGATCCAGGCTCCCGCCGGGGCACGGAGGGGGCTGACGGTGAACATCGAAGGTGGCACAGGCCATGCCCGCCCGCTTGTCGTGGAGGTGCTGGACGCCGCGACGGGAGAACCAATCGAGGGCTTCAGCGCAGCCGACTGCATACATCCCAAGCGTGACGGCCTCGCAGTGCCGGTGACGTGGAAAGGCGGAGATGCGCTGCCGACCGGCAAGGATATCAGGCTGCGGTTCCATCTGCAGGGGAAGGGGGTGCGGCTTTACAGCTTCGGCTTCCGGGCGGTCGACTGACAACAATCAGGACACACCCGGCATCGCAACAGAATGTAACTTGAGCAACGGTCTCGAAAGGGGGGATCTTGGTCCGATGAAAACCAGCATGATGGTCCAGGTCGCCACGCTGGCAGTAATGCTCGCCCTCGCAAGCGGTGTTTACGCTGCCAAGGGGCCCCTACGTGATGACCTCGGGCGCACCGTCAAGTTCAGGATACTCGTTGACAAGGTGATGCAGCCGGAGGCGGGGTGGGTAACCAAGGAGTGGATGGTCAAGGAGACCGCCGACGCGGGCTTCAACGTGTATTGCCCGCGCACTGGATACGATGACCTGCGCGCCGTGCGGAACGTCACGCGCTGGTGCAGGAAGTATGGAATCTATCACATTCCCTGGATGCGGGGAACACTCGCGGCCCCGGACAGCCCCGAAAGCGATGGGAAGAGGCTCGTATGGGCAAACGGCGCCGAGCAGCCGCTGTGGAGCCCAAACTCCGACGAACTGTGGGAGTGGATGAACCGCTACATCGTCGAATATGCGAAGCTCAGCACCAAGAACAGGTACCTGATAGGCGTCTTCCTGGATTTCGAAAACTACGCCCCGGGCGGGAAAATGGGCAACTGCTACGGCCTTTCCTACGATGATATAATCATGGCCAAGTTCGCTGATGCAAGGGGGCTGAAGCTCCCCAAGCTCGAACCAGTCCAGCGCAAGAAGTGGCTTGAAGACCAGGGCCTGCACGACGAGTTCGCCCGCTTCCAAATCGACTACTGGCGCACGCGGTGCCGGGAGCTTCGAAAGGCGGTCGACAAGTTCAATCCCAAGTTCCAGTTCTGCATCTATCCGGCTCCGGGCACCCTGTTTATGACCGAGGCCGCTTATCCCGAATGCGCAAGCTCCAACAGGATATGAAGGTCCCAAAGAGGGCGGGCATACCGTTTATCTACATCGGCGGAATCGACCCGATCGTGCAAGGTGCAGATCCCGAGTTCTGCGGGAAGAACGCGGTCATGATTTCGCAGGTCACCGACGGCTACTGGGTCTTCTACGAGGGGCCTACCTACACCAAGGACCATCCCGACTACTTCAAATGGTTCACATGGGCGAACAAGGCGATAGACCAGGGGCGTCTGGACGCATGGCACACGCCCCGCGAGACCACGGAAGCGTGGGTGTCCCGGACACTCAAGCCCGCAGGCAGGCCGGAGATCGGCCGGATGCACAAGTTCCCCGCCGTGTCCTTGAGAGCGACCAATGTGCTTCTGGTCGCGGCTGAAGCCGGCCGGCCGGTTCACATCGAGCTTGCATATCAGCAGGTCGGCAGCTACACAGCCGACCTCAACTGGCACGTCAAAACCCCGCAGGGCAAGGACCTTGCCTCAGGCACGATACCCCAGGGAGGGCACGGGACCGCAACATTCATCCCCCCGACCGACGGAGTCTATCCGGTCCTCGTCTCGGCCGGCAGTTGCGCGTTCTCGGTGCTCGGCTCCGACGTGCCCGTGGCGCTCTATGCCGACGAGCTCGCAATCATCGGCGGCGCGAAGCGGCTGTATTTCAAGGTGCCCCGGGGCCTTAGGCAGTTTACGCTCTCCATCCGCACCGGCGGCGAGGAGACTGCCCGATTGAGCGTCTACGGCCCTGGAGGCACTCTCGTTGCGACCGGCCAGACAACCCCGAAAAGCCACGCTCTGAAGATGACAGTCTCCGCGGGGCAACACGCAGGGGAAGTGTGGTCGCTGTCACTTACCAAGGCGGATGAAGGAGTCCTCGAGGACGTGCGGCTCACGATGGGGCCTGAGCTTCCGCCGGCGCTTTCGCTTTCACCGGACTGTGTATTCGAAAGACAGGCGAAGTAGGTGCAGCATATCCACCGGAGCCGATAATGAGAGAAAAAACGGTAACCGAGAGAGATAGGAATTTGGCGAGGCACTGCCTGCAATGCCCGCTTTGCAGGTACGCGCGAAGGAAGCAGAAAGGAGCGGTGTACTGGCTCGTCAAGGCGGTCGAGAGCCGGTTGTGTCCGTACTGCAAGGCCTACGAGAGGGTTTACGGGCGCAAGGCTCACGAGCCGATTCCACATGATGAATAGGCTCGCACAGCCCGGGCGGCGGAAGGGAATTTCACTACAGCCGCTCCACCTGAACCCCACGTGACTGAACCCACTTAAGGCCCCGCTCGATGTCGCCGGGCTTGCCCTCAAGCTCCAAAGCAATCCAGCCCTCCTCCGCGGAAACGTTCGCGCGGCGGATATTGGTGACGAGGTTGAAGTCCCGCCCAAGGTAGTAGACCACCGGCTCTGAAATCTGGTCCTTTGGGTAGGTAAGCCGCACCAGCACCGTTGCCATCGGTCTATCCCCCAGAAAAGGCGCGGTCGGACGCCCGGGAAGGCACCGCCGAAATCACATATTCGTCGAAGGATTCACATGTCCTCTGTCCCGGCTGCACCACCAGGAACTCGCTGTCATCCCA
>JALGUK010000343.1 GCA_029820875.1 Candidatus Zipacnadia bacterium | reverse complement strand
TGGGAGGCCGTCAAGGCCGCACTCGCGGAGCAGATGGCGCGGCTGGACCATCAGTCACAGTTGATGATGTTGTCCGCCTCGGAGCAAGAGGGCAGCCCCCTGAAAGATGTCATCGGACAGATGGAGAATGAGGCGATCGCCGAGGTTCTTGCACAGGCGGTGCAGGCCGGGGAGCCGGAGGACATCGTCGAAATCATCGAGCCTTTATCTGCGACGGTTCCCGGTCTGACGGACCTGTCCAATCCCATCCACGAGAAGATTGCGGACCGCGTTGGAGATGCTGGCCGCTCAAGGGGCCCCGGCAGAGGAACTTGACCCCGATATCCTGGCCGCAAGCGGACTCGTGGAGCCGCCGATGGCCGAGCTGGTTGGGGATGTCGAAGCGGCTCCGGGCCGGGCTGACGAGATTGAGAGGCAGTCCGCCGTAGAGCATGCAGAGATAATCACAGATTTGATATCGGCCGGTGGGATGCTGGAAGAAGAGCAAGTCGAGACCGCCCGTCACCTGAGCGCCGCTCTCGCGGAGCTGCTTGGCCTGGGGATGGAAGCAGTGGCCCGGCGGCTTCTTACTCGAGTGCTTTGGGGGAACCAGCCGGAGGCCGCCCCCGCACTCACGGACCGCGCGAGGGCGGCACTGTTGGACGGCTTGGGCGCGGATGAGCGTGTGGTCTCGGCGCTCAAAGAGATGCTGACCGGCGGAAGCCCCGGCCAGCGGCGACATGCAGCCGAGTTTTTCCTCCTACTGGGGCCTCGAGTGGTTCACCCGCTCTTCGATATATTGGTGACGGACGCGCGAACGTCGGCAAGACGAAACGCACTTACCGTACTCGCCCGCATCGGCCCGGAGGCCGTGAATCCGTTGGCGCAACACCTGGCTGACGGTGACCCGCACCGTATCGCGATGGCAGTGCGGGTTCTGGGACAAATCGGTACGCGGGAGGCGGGAGCTCGCCTGCTTTCCGCAACTGCGCATACGTCGCCCGTCGTCCGTCGCGCCGTGGCGCGGGCAGCAGGGCAGCTTGGGCCGGAACTTTCCAGCCGGGTCGGTGCTCTGTTGCTGAGCGACTCGGAGCCGGACATCCGGATAGCGGCCGTCCACCTGCTGGCATCGGCCCGGCAACCCGATGCAGCGGCGTTGCTCGCGGACCTCGCGCTGGGCTCGCTCCGCACGGATAGGGATACCCAGCAGGAGGCCGTTGTCGCCCTGGGGAACTTCCCTGATGAGAAAACGGTGCAGGTTCTGTCCAGAATTGCGAGGGGGCACCGCCGGCGAATCCCAGAGGAACTGCGTCTGGCGGCCGTGAATTCGCTTCAGAGGCTGGGAACCCCTGACGCGTTGGCTGCGTTGACTGAATTGGCGCGTTCGACGAAGGGACGCGTTGCGAGGGCGTGTGCCGACGCGGCTGCTGAACTTGCAAGCCCAAACCAGGCGTCTCAGGCGCGAAAACAGGAAATGGATGTGCCATGATTCTCGACTCTTCGGAAAACGGACACGGTACGGAGGAGACACGCTCTGAACAGGACGTGATAGCAGAGCGCGGGGTACGAGTGGCGGAGGCGCTTTACCTGGCTTCACGAAGCGCCGGGCTGTACCCTCCCGGGCACCAGTTCATAGAGTCCGCCGTACGGGAGCTTCTTGACCGCCTGAACACGGCGTTTCAAGGCGCCCCGTCCATCGCGTTGGTCTTCACCGAGACAGGCGTGGTCTGCGAGAACATGCCACTTTACGAAACGCGCGCGTACGCATCCGACCTGATTGCAACCTTCCACAAGAGGGATGTCAGCGCGGTCACATTCCAGCGCGGGGTCACTGCCGAGGGGTTGGGGGTTTTCATCCAACTCCTCGCGGGCAGAGGAGATGAGCCCAAGGGCTGGATAGGCGACGCGCTTGCCGCGCGGCATGTGGAGGGCATCCGTCTGGTGCCTCTGACCTCGGAGAAGGCTGGCGGCAGGGAGCTGACGGACCAAGAGGCCCGGGACCGGGCGAAGGTCGTGTTCACCAGCGCAGTAAATGTGGTTCGGCAGACAATGGAGGAGGGGCGGTATGGACGCATAAGCGACTTCAGGCCGGTCCAACAGACGGTCCGCGAGATTGTGGACACGCTGGAGATGAACCAGGCGGCTCTTCTCGGGCTGACTGTTATCAAGAACTATGACCAGTACCTTTTCACGCACTCTGTCAACGTTTGTATCCTGACGGTCTGTCTGGTGCGGACGCTCGAGTTGCCGCAGGCGCAATTGCATCACGTCGGGACCGCGGCGCTGCTGCACGACATCGGCATGACCCAGGTGCCCGTCGAGGTCCAAAGGCGGCCCGGACCGCTCGGGCCGGAGCAGTGGACTTACATCCGCAGGCATCCGATTGAGGGCGCGCGAATCCTCAGCAACACCGAGGGCGCCCCGAAGCTCTCCGTCATCGTGACCTACGAGCATCACATTCACTACAACAGGAGCGGGTATCCTACCCTCGTGCGTGATCGCATGCCGAATCCCATCAGCCTCGCGGTGGGGATAACCAACTACTTCGACGCGATAACGAGTGTCAGACCGTACCGCCCTGCACTTCTCCCCGACGAGGCGGTGGCGGAGATGCTTCGGGGAAGCGGCACGGACTTTCATCCCGCGATGCTGGACCGGTTTGTTAAGCTGCTCGGGGTGTTTCCACCGGGGACAATGGTCCGGTTGGATACCGGAGAGTTCGCCGTAGTGCTCAAGAACAATCCGCAGGAGCCCCTTAGGCCGCAGGTCCGGATAGTCGTCGGCGCTGACGGGACTCGCCTCGATTCGCCTCTCGACGTGGACCTCGCCGAGAAGGATGAGCGGACCGGGGAATACCTCCGCTCCGCGCTGTACCTGGTGGATCCGGCGCTGCACCGGCTCAACGTGGCGGAGGTGTGGTAGCCGGCTCTTTTATCAATTCCCCGTACGGCCGCAAGGCGCACCTGCGGCTCGGGGTCCTCGAATGCTGTAAGCAGGTCGCCTGCTGACCGCTCATCGCCAATCTGCCCGAGCGCCGCCGCTGCTGCCGCACGCACTTCCGGTGCCGGGAACTTGAGGCATTTCACCACAGCCGGCAAAGCGTCAACCGCCCGCAGCCTCGCAAGTGACGCGAGGGCTTCAACCGCCACAGCCGGCTCATCCTCAAGCAACTTCACGAGCGCGTCCGTTGCATCCTGCCCCCCGATAGTCCCTAGCGCACGGGTAACCTCAAGCCGCACCGCTAAGCTCGAATCGGCCGCCGCAGCCACAAGCGCCGGCTCCCTCCCGGCCAGTTTCGGTTCCTGCAGGCGCCGTGCAGCAGCGGCCCGGCAGTCCTCCTGCGGGTCCTCCCTCAGTACCCGCGCCAACACCTCGGAGGCGCGCCTGCCCCCGACATCGGACAAAGCCGTGATGACCTGCAACTTTGCGGGTATGTCATCCCCTGCCAGTATGTCCAGCGAACCCCACGCGACGGCGGCGCGGTCCAGGTGGGATAGAGTCGTCCGCGCGGCGGCTCTGACGTCTTCATCCGTGTCGGCAAGCATTTCCTGCAAAGAGGCGATATAGTTCGACAACGTTCACTCCCCCTGTCTGCTCCCTGAACCGGACTGGCGTTGAGCTTGCAACTCCTGCGACTCGGCGCCATCGCCTTGCTCGGTCAGTGGGATACGGCACGTGAATGTCGAACCGACATCGACTTCGCTTTCCACCTCGACTGTACCGCCGTGAGCCTCGATAATCGCCTTGACCAGCGATAGGCCCAGAC
>JALGUK010000342.1 GCA_029820875.1 Candidatus Zipacnadia bacterium | reverse complement strand
AGGGCGGCCGTCACGCCCTTGATTGCATTGCGAAGCGACGTCGTTTGAGGGCCTACCCTGTTATCCCTTGACGGTGCTGAAATTCCTATGTACAGCCAGCAGAGAGGGTTGGCCTGCTCGACGACATCCGTCATTTGCCGGACCTGCGACGCTGTCAACATTACGTAAGCCCTCGGCCAAGGGATGGGCGGGGTCTGACACTTGAGGACGAGGATGTCGCAGTCCCGCGCGAGTTGCGCATAGTATTCGTCGTTCCAGGTTCGACTCGCCCACCTCAACACTGGAAGCGGAGCGGCTATGGAAAGCAGAGGGGCATCCCCAAGGACCTTGCGCGTGTCTTCCGCCAGCCGCAGCATGCTTGTATCCCCACCGGAGGCTGGCTCCAGGTCGTATTGGACTCCGTCAAAGCCCACCACCGTAACCAATGCGGCAGCTTCGTCTACGAGAGTTTCCCCGACGCGGGGAGTGCTCACTCTCAGTCCGGGAGTAACGCGAACCACGCCCAGGACCGTAAGGTCTGGTGATGCAGTTCGGAGTGTAGACAGCAGCGCCATCGCGTGGGCATCGTCTCGGTCTGGCAGTCGTCCGGAGCTGTCGGTGCTCCCGCAGTCTACGAACGCGAGAGAGATCTCTGCATCGGTCAACTCGAGCGCAAGCCTCTTGATATCCTCCTCCGAGTGCCTGTCGAAAACCCATGTTCCGCCGAGCCAAATTGCATTGGCGCTCTGGTTGAACGCCGAGCCGTCAGGCGAGGGCGACCAGCGCTCATACAGGAATACATCTGCAAGGAATGCACCGAGCAGTACAAGGACAATAACAAGAAGCGTCCGCCGAAATGGGCGATGCGGACGCGCTGGCGACCCCCTGTTTTTCCCAGACTGCTTCGAGTTTTCTTCTTTCATCACGCGGCCATTATACCGGGTCGCCCTCGGAGCGTCAATGGGCAATATCGGCGGGTGGCATATGGCGCCGGACAGGCGGTCTTCTTGACTTTTGGAGGGGATCGCAGTATCATGTTCCGCCAGTTCTGCAGGAAGGAAGCTGAAGGCGTGGACTACAAGGCGACTTTGAATTTACCCAAAACGGATTTTCCCATCCGTGCGAATCTCCCGGAGCGCGAGCCAAAGGCTCTGAAATTCTGGGACGAGTTGGACCTGTATCACCGCATTCAGGAACGCCGCAAGGGCAGTCCCAAGTTCATCCTCCACGACGGTCCGCCGTATGCCAATGGCGATATCCATCTGGGGCAAGCGCTCAACAAGATACTCAAGGACATTGTAGTCAAATACAAGACGATGCGCGGATTCGAGGCGCCGTATGTGCCCGGCTGGGACACGCACGGACTGCCTATCGAGGTGCAAATCGCCAAGCGATTCGGCATAGACCGCAAGTCCGTTTCCCCACTCGAATGGAGGAACAAGTGCAAGGCCTTCGCACAGGAGTACATTGACATCCAGCGGGAGGAATTCAAGCGTTTGGGCGTTCTCGGTGATTGGAACGCGCCCTACATCACTTTCAAGCCGGAGTACGAGGCGGAGCAACTCGGCGTCTTCGCGAAGATTGTTGAGCGAGGCCTGATTTATCGCCAGCGCAGGACCGTCTACTGGTGTCCACGCTGTGAGACGGCGCTTGCGGAGGCGGAGATTGAGTACGCGGTCAAGCGGTCGCCGGGGGTCACCGTCGCTTTCCCGATGACCAAGCCGCCAGAGGGACTGGAGGGCGAGCCGCCGGTTGAGATAGTCATCTGGACCACCACCCCTTGGACCCTACCGGCGAACACGGCTATCGCCGTTCACCCTGATTATACTTACGTGGTTCTGCGCGCGGGCGGCCGACGACTGCTGCTTGCCGAGACGTTGGCCGAGCCGACGCTGAAGGCTGCGGGGCTTGACTTCGCCTCCGCGGTCGAGGAATGGCGCGGCGAAGGCAAGGCTCTTGAAGGCTTGCGGTATCGGCACCCGCTGTTCGAGCGCGAAAGCCCTGTGGTGCTGGCGGACTACGTTGTTTTGGAGCAGGGAACCGGGGCGGTCCACACTGCGCCGGGCCACGGGCCTGAAGACTTCGAGACGGCGATGAAGTACGGGCTGGAGGTGCTCAGTCCGCTGGACGACCAGGGCCGCTTCACGGAGGAAGCCGGTCCCTATGCCGGGCAATTCGCGGAGGAGGCCAACGGTCAAATCGTGGCCGATCTGAAGCGGCTGGGTGCCCTTATCGCCGAGGGGCCCGTCGAACACGAGTATCCCCACTGTTGGCGATGCAAGCAGCCGGTGCTGTTTCGCGCCACGGAGCAGTGGTTCATTGATGTCGGGAAAATCCGCGAGGATGTCCTGCGTGCAATCCCCAAGGTGCGGTGGGTTCCGGCGTGGAGCGAGAGCCGGATTACCGGAATGGTGGAAAACCGTCCCGACTGGTGCATTTCGCGACAACGGCTGTGGGGCGTCCCATTGCCTATCTTCTATTGTGAGAGGTGCGGTGAGCCCCTTCTTTCAGTAGAATCGGTTACGAAGGTACAGGAATTGTTCCGGGAGCGAGGCTCGGATGCGTGGTTCGAAGCGTCGGCGGCCGATATCCTTGGAGACGGGTTTGCCTGCCCCAAGTGCGGCGGCACACGCTTCCGCAAGGAAGCCGACATCTTCGATATCTGGTTCGACTCCGGATCCAGCCATACATGCGTTCTTAAGACCCATCCCGCCCTGTCTTACCCGGCTGACCTGTACGGACGGAAGATGTCCAAGTCACTCGGGAACGTTGTCAATCCTCAGGATGTTGCACGGAAGTGGGGAGCCGACATCCTGCGGTTGTGGGTGGTGTATGTCGACTTCCGACAGGAGATGCATGTCGGCGACAGCATCCTTGGCGATGTCGCGGAGGGGTACCGGCGAATTCGAAACACCTGCCGGTTCATGTTGGGTAATCTTCACGATTTCGAGCCTTCGCGGGATGTCGTGGCATACGAGGAACTTGATGAAATCGATCGCTGGGCGCTGGCGCGGCTTTATCGTCTGGTCGAGCGCGTTACAGATGCCTATGAGCGGTGGGAGCTGCACCGAATCTACCACCTGGTGCACACCTTCTGTGCGCTGGACATGAGTTCATTTTACCTGGATGTGATTAAGGACCGTCTTTACACGTCGGCGCGTAACAGCAAGATGCGCAGAGCGGCTCAGACGACCCTGTACGAGGCGCTGATGGTGCTGGTCAAGCTGCTCGCGCCGGTCCTGTCATTCACCTGCGAGGAGGTTTACCAGAGTCTTCCGGAAGGCGGACCCTGCGGTCGAGGAGCGCTGGGATAGTTTCCTTGCCGTGCGGGATACGGTTCGGAAGGCGTTGGAAGAGGCCAAGCGGGCGGGCGAAGTGCCTAACCCGTTGGAGGCGGCAGTTACAATTTATGCGGCAGGCGAGAAGGCGGAATTGCTCAAAAGTTTTGGTGACAACCTGAGGTTCGCGCTCATCGTCTCGCGGGCTGACGTTATGCCCTTGGATGACGCACCGGCGGAGGCGCTCGGTGACGGGGACACGAAGGTCATGGTGAGGCGTGCTGAAGGGAAGAAGTGTGAGCGGTGCTGGCTCGTTGAGACCGATGTGGGGGCTGACGCCGAACATCCTACGATCTGCCTG